>CAYWLT010000046.1:0-13945 GCA_964459295.1 uncultured Thermodesulfobacteriota bacterium | reverse complement strand
TACCAGAGGATGCTTGGCATTTTTTAGATGTTTGGATACCATGGGCAGAAGTCAATTGACCAAAGGGGACGTTCGTGCAGAGATTGCATATCCTAGCTGTCGAAATATTTTTCTCTTGCAGGGCAGCGATCCCCCTGCGCAATGACTCTTGTAACGCATGATGTTGTTACTCCCAAATAGCGGGCAACCTCCGCCCCTGAGTAACCAAAGTCCTTTACCGCCAAGCATGAAAACACCCGCCTCACGTCTATGATGGCGCGTCTGCAACTCCCTGATCTCAACTCGCCCAAGGACACCTCGTGGACATCACATACTCTCTCCGCCAAAGAAAACAATTCAATTCGCTTACCCTCAAGTCTCAAATTCGCTTTAGTAAAATCATTAGCCTCGGCTAATACCTTTTGAACAAATTCTCCATCCCCCAACACCCTCTGGTCAAATACCTGTTTTTCTTTATGCCTCCTTGCGCTTAACACCTCTGCCCAGCCTCCAATACTTCTTATCAATCCACCGCCCACTAAATCAGGTCTTCTCCCCTGGGCCAGTCCTTCATTTATGAATTTCAGATATTTTTCACTCCCTGCACGCTTTTTACCGAAGAAAGATAGTATATATTCTGTATCCTGCCACTTACGTGTTATCTTTCCCACGAGGGCAGAGTGTCCAGACCACGGACATTTATTCAGTTCCTCTAAATTTTCAACCTCCCCGGCACGTAATAAGTTTACATGAATGTAGCGTACCAATTCCAATAGATACGCATCTTCCTGACACACAATAGATTTGTATCTGTTCTGGAAAAGGTGGCCGTGGCGATCATGTCGCCTGTTGCAATGAACTACATATCCGGTCAATAACTTACACATAGATGAGGCTAGGGAGCGCTTTTCTGTTTTACATAATAAATGGAAATGATTGGGAAGCAATGCCCATGCATAAATGGCCATGGCCTTACTTTCTGCCAATGCAGCTAGGCGCGCAATGAAATCCACCCGGTCTTTGTCATCAAAGAAGATTGCCTTCTTTTCTATCCCTCTGCCCATAACATGATGTAAGATACCAGCGGCATCCAATCGTGCAGAACGTGGCATAAAAAGCCTTCCCTCCGATGTAATGTTTCAATCTCAAGCAATTTCTGCACCAACTTTTTACTAACCTCAGTGCTTCAATGCAATCTCTGCACGAACGTCCCCCACTTTTTTGATGCCGCAAAGCAATCTCTGCACGAACGTCCCGCTTGTTGGGAAAAAATAGCGCGTTCAGCTTGAGAAGTGGAATACGGATCTCAGTTTAACCTGACTATACGGCTGTTTCAGGGGAGAGATCCCTGGAGCGGTCGCGGGCGATGAGCATGTAGATGGAGGGAATGACAAAAAGGGTGAAGAGAGTACCGATGGCCATGCCTCCCACCAGCACCAGACCGATGGAGTTCCGGGCTTCCGCGCCGGCGCCGGTCACCAAAGTGAGGGGGAAATGGCCGGCGATGGTCGCCGCGCTGATCATGAGAATGGGGCGAAGCCGGCTCAGCGCCGCTTCATACACCGCATCACGTTTGGAGCGGCCCTGTTCTTGCAACTTGTTGGCAAACTCAACGATGAGGATGCCGTTGCGCGACACCAGGCCGATAAGGGTCACCAGCCCCACCTGGGAGTATATATTGAGCGTGGTGGTCCAGCCGTCGGTGAAGAAGGGAATGTTCGGGTTGGGCATCTTTAAAAACATAAAGATGAGCGCACCGAACATGGCCAGCGGCACCGAGCCCGCCAGGATGACCAGCGGATCGCGAAAGCTGTTGAACTGGGCGGCCAGCACGAGAAAGATGAGCACCATGGCCAGTCCGAAGGCGGGAAGGAACTTGTACCCCTCGGTCCGGAGTTGGCGCGACTCGCCGGTATAATCCACCACATACCCCTGCGGCAGAATCCTGGTCGCTTCACCCTCCAGGAAGCTCAGGGCCTGGTTGAGCGGGCACATGGCCACGCCGCTGATTTTAACCGCATTGAGCTGCTGAAAACGGTTGAGCGAGCGGGGAACCGTCGAATTGCGTATCTCGGCGATGGTGCTGAGCTGCACCAGCCGGCTGTCCGGCCCGCTGATGTAAATATTCTCCAGCTGGTCGGGATTGAGCCGGCCCACCCGCTTGATCTGGGGGATGACCTTGTAGCTGCGCCCGGCAATATTGAAGCGGTTCACGTAGTTGCCGCTCAGCATCGATGAAAGGTCGGCGCCCACCTGCTGGAGATTGAGCCCCAGAACCGCCGCCTTGTCCCGATCAATCACGATCTCGGATTGCGGCTGGTCAATCTTGACATCGATGAGCGGTGGAAAGGCAAATATCCCCTCCTGCATGGCCTTCAGTTTGATCTGCTCGGCAAACGAAAGCACCTCATAAAGTTCAGCGGTCGAGGCGATCACAAACTCCACCGGAAACTCGCCGCCGCCCGGCAGTGCCGGAGGGGCGATGAGCAGCACCCGGATGCCGGGAATGGCGCGCAGTTTCTGCTGCATCTCCGGCAGGATTTCAAAGGATGTGCGCTTGCGCTGGTCCCAGGGTTTGGTGAGGAATCCTCCGAACCCTGAGGTCGGGAAGACGATTTCGAAGGTAAAGTCCCTTTCCGGCACATTCTGAAATATCTGGTCCGCCGCCCGGCTGAAATGGCTGGTAAGTTCAAGTGAGGAGTTTGCCGGCGCATCGACAATGCTGAAAAGCGATCCTTCATCCTCCAGGGGCGCCAGTTCCGCCGGAGCCATCCGGAACATGGGGATGGCGAGCAGGCTCAGGATCACCCACACCGCGTAGACCGCCGGCCGCGCATCGAGGGTGACGTCAAGCAGGCGGCCATAGAACCTTCTGAAGCGCTTAAAGTCGTCGGCGATCCTTTTGGCCAGCCCGTGCTCTTCAATCCCCGCTTTGAGCATCTTGGATGACATCATCGGTGAAAGGGTGAGCGCCACCACCCCGGAAATCGCCACCGCCCCGGACAGGGTAAAGGCAAACTCCCGGAACAGCGAGCCGGTCAGTCCGCCCTGCAAGCCGATGGGGATGTATACGGTTGCCAGGGTTATGGTCATGGCGATGATCGGGCCGACCAGTTCCCGCGCGCCGAGCAGCGCGGCCTGCAGCGGAGTCTGACCTTCACTCAGATGGCGCTCGATGTTTTCCACCACCACGATGGCGTCATCCACCACCAGTCCCACCGAGAGCACAATCGCCAGAAGGGTCAGCAGATTTATGGTGAATCCGAGCACCTGCAACAGAAATACCGCGCCGACCAGCGACAGCGGTATGGCCACGATGGGAATGAACACCGACCGCAAGGATCCGAGGAAGAGAAAAATAACCACCATGACGATGATCAGCGTGTCGATCAGCGTCCGCAGCACCTCGCTGATGGCATTGTTGATGTAGTCGGTTGCATCGTAGGCAAATCGCGCCTGAAGCCCGCTGGGGAGATTCTTTTTGATCAGCTCCATCTCTTGGCGCACGCGATTGATCACGTCAATGGTGTTGGCGTTGGGGAGAGGATAAATCGCCATAAAAACAGCGGTATGACCCGACAGACGGACCTCCGCATCATAGTGCTCCGCCCCCAGGGCGACTTCGCTGATATCCTCAAGCCGCACGATGGTGCCTTCCTGCTCCCGGATGACCAGCCGCTTGAATTCTTCAACCGAGTGCAGGTCGGAGTTTGCGGTCAGATTGACCTGGATGAGCGAGCCCTTGGTCTGTCCGACGGCGGTAAGATAATTGTTGGCGGCCAGTGCCTGACGCACCTGGAAGGGACTGATATTGAGGGCGGCCATGCGGTCGGCCTTCAGCCAGATACGCATGGAAAAGGTCCGGTTGCCCAGAACTTCGGCGCGCTGTATGCCTTCCACCGCGGATAATCGCGGCTGGACGATGCGGATGAGATAATCGGTAATCTGATTCTGCTCAAGAATGTCGGACTGGAAGCTGAGATAGGCCGCGGCGAACTCACTTTCGGCGGATTCGACATTGATCACCGGCACTTCGGCCTCCGGCGGCAGGTCCTGGCGCACCTGATCGACCTTGGAGCTTATTTCCGAGAGGGCCTTGATGGAATCGTAATTGAGTTCCAGCCGGACGGTGATGGTCGAGAGTCCCTGGGCGCTCTTCGATTGCATGTAGTCGATGCCGTCGGCGGCGGCAATGGCGCGCTCCAGCGGCGTGGTGATGAAACCTCGCACCAGCTCAGGGCTGGCGCCCACATACACGGTGGTGATCTTGACTGCCGAGCTCTCGCTGTGGGGAAACTGGCGCACGTTCACCGTGCGGATCGCCTGTAATCCTGCTATGATGATGATGAGATTGATGACCAGGGCGAGAACCGGACGGCGGATAAAAAGATCGGTAAATTTCATAGTTTACAGGAACAATCTGTTTCTTCGTAAGATGGTAATGTCAGCGGCTAAAGATCACATTGCATATGTTAAGGGTTCGATGGGTCAAGTGTCTTTGTTCTTTAAAAAACATGTGGTTGTCACCCTGAACGGAGTAAAGGGTCTCATATTCCTTAAAAGAAGAGATTCTTAGCTCCGCTCTGAATGACAAGCGGAGAAATTGGAATGGCTATCAAAAAAAGTGACTTGCATCGCACCCTTGCATCCCCTTGCACCCTTAAATCCTAGACTCCTTTTTTTTCATCTCTTTTCACTTGAATTCTTGAACCCTAGAACCCTTGAATCCTTTTTTTCGGCCCCTCGAACCCTCCGCATCAGGTGTCCTTCGGCGTGGGCGACAGCTTGAACTCCGGGGACAGGGTATTGTCAATCGTCACCGCCTGTCCGTTGCGCAGCTTAAAAACGCCGGTGCTCACCACCGTCTCACCTTCCTTCAAACCGGCAATGACCACAACAAAATCCCCGCGCCGCTCACCCAGCTTTACAAACTGCTGACGCACAACCTTGCCCGAACTGTCCCCCTCCTTCTCGCTCGCAGCATGTTCAACGATGAATACCGAGTCGCTGTAAGGGGCGTTCAACACCGACGTGGCCGGTATGACCAACACCGGCGTCTTTTCAGGTAGTTGCACGGCAACGTTGATGAACATACCCGGCCGGAGGCGTTGAGCGCCGTTGGGAATCGTGGCCTGCACCATGATATTGCGCGTGGCGATTTCCACCTGCGGATTAATCGCGGTGATTGCCCCGGTAATAACCTCGCCGGGAAGCGCATCGGTCGTCACCCGAACCTTCAAGTTCTGGTTGATTCGCGTGAGCTGCTGCTGGGGAAGAGAAAAATTCGCATAAATCGGATCGAGCGATTGCAGTGAAACGATCTGATCGCCGGGGCTCAGCATCTGGCCGAGATTAACCAGACGAATGCCCAGGAGCCCGGTAAAAGGCGCCCGGATGGTTTTCTTGGCAATCACCGCCCGGATATTGTCGATCTGAGCACGGGCCTGCTTATGCTGGGCATCGGCGTTGTCAAATTCGGCCTGGGAGTAGGTCCCTTCGGCAAGCAGCCGGCGCGCTCGATCGAAGGTAAGTTTGGCCAGCCCCACGGCGGCCTCCGCGGAGCGGAGCTCGGCCTCCTCCGCAGAGGTATCCTGCTGTACCAGCAGATCACCGGTCTTTACCATCGAACCGGGCTCGAAGGCGATTTTGACCAACTTACCGGTCATTTCGGCGGCGATCATCACCCCTTGAACCGCGACCAGCGAACCTACCGCGGTGAGCGTGGATTCCCATATTTGCGTCTCCGCCGCCGCCGCAGTCACTATTTCAGGAGGGGGCTGTTTTACCTGTGCCGCCATCCGTCCGATCTGAAGGGCTTTGATACCGGTAAGGGCCCCGGTTACAATAACCAGGCCCACCACAACAAAAAGCACATATTTTTTCATATGTTTAGGATGATGAGTTATGGGAGATTTGAACCGTGCTGCAGGGATTCCCGAAGACCGAAAGCCGTCACGGCCTTTCCGAATAAGCAGGCATCACCACATCAGAAAATCGCGGAATTTTACCGTTTATGTAACAATTTTGCAAGCATCAAAAAAATATTAAAATTTATGCTTGGCTTAATTGTTCATGCAGCCACGGCTCCAGCCGTTTGAATTCGATGGCAAATGCCTCCCGCACTTCCTGCATTTCCGGTTCGCTGCACACGCTGTCACGAGACATGCGGTAGAGAAAATCTTTTCCTCCCCGCTTGCCGGTGAGAAGTGCAATAATCGAAAACAGGGCGTTCATAACCGGGAAGGGTATTTTTTTTATTTTTACCGGCCGGCCCACTACCCGGCCCACCAGGGTGATCACTTCCTCAAGGGTGAATATGTCCGGACCGGCTATTTTAAAAATCCGGTTCATTGCCTTTTCATTGCCGAGTGACCGCAGAAACGCCTCGGCCACATCCGCCGGATCAAGCGGCTGGATGCAGGTGCGTCCGTTCCCCACTACGGTAAAGCTGCCGGTTTCCCTTATCTTCGGGGCAAAGTATTCGGCAAAGTCGACAAAATAGCCCGACGGCCTGAATATGGTATAGGGGATGCCTGAATGGATCAGCGTTTGCTCGGTATTCCATTTCGCGGCAAGGGTGAGCGCCGGTGAATCCGGCTCCACTCCCATGACACTGGTGTAGAGAATGTGCGTCACGTTATTCTCTCTGCCCGCCCGTATGATATTTTTCATGCCCCCGTGCTCAACCATCTCATGGGTCAGCGTTTTGGTCTCCCCTCTCATCCCGATGACATCGATGACCGCGGTTACCCCCCGTAGGGCCTTCTTCACCGTGTCAAAATCGGTGATGTCCCCGGTTACCGCGTCCAGCGCGGAGGCATCAATACCGGCAATCTTCGGGTGGGTGAGGTCAAAACACCGCACCGGCAAATTCTGCGCGACCGCTTTTCTGGTGATTTCCCCGCCCACATGTCCGTTGCATCCGGCAATCAGTATTGTCACTGCGCTCCTCCTTCTCGCCAAGGTTTTGGGTAAGGCATTGCCGGCGGCGCAGTTTTACAGCGCGTCCAGCTTCCGGGCGATTGCGTCCGCGACGCTTCCCTTGAAAAGGGTATATGCCTCCCGCACCAGGGGACGGCCGCCGTCCTTTTCATACCGCCCCAGGAGCGATCCGGTGATGATGATCCGCGTCCCCCGGAAGTCAAAGTCGCTCCGGTAGTCAGGCAGAATTTCGTGGCCGCCGTGGAACTCATGGTGATAGTCAAGGCCGTCAACCTCGAAGGCCCAGTGGCGCAGGTGTTCAAACAGGTCGATGGTTTCGTAGGTAAAGTAGTAGGGCTGGAAGATGATGGTGTCAAACCCCCGGTGCAGATAATCGACCATCCGCTCCATCGATGAGGGCTGCCAGGAATCAGGGTGGTTGTTAAATTCATTCATGCTCAGATGGTATTCCGTAACCCCTTTTCGCAAGCCGGGCATCGCCTGGTCATAGACCCGCCGCATGTTCCGGCGGACCCGTTCCTGGTTGATGCCGATGACATCCTCCTCGCCGTTCCCCGGGGGATATCCGTGCTCCCCCAGAATCAGGCCGATCTTTGCCGATTCCGGGGCATTGATTCGCGCAATCTCATTTTTGGTTATGCGCAATGCGGCTTCGGCAAAATCAGGATGCGCCCCCTGCAGTTCTCCCTCAGTGGTGTACACGATTGACAGGGGCAGCCGTTTCCCGGTTTCCTTTTCCACCAGGTCCAGCGCCTCCTGCACCTCCTCCCAGATCCCCTTGGTATCCTCAAAGTCCGAAAGGTCGGTTATAAAATCGCAGAGCACCACGCAGCTTACTTTATTTTCCACCACCTGCCGTTTAATCATGTTCTTGAGGTGGTCCGGCCTTTTCCCGATGATCAGCGAGTGCACCTCCCAGGGAATATCATGACCGCTCTTTTTCAGGTCCGCCATGATGTCTTTAAAGATAACCTGGGTCTGGTCCCATGCCCTCATGCCGCCCTGGGGGTCAAACTGCCAGTAGTAGCTGATCACCCGCGCCGCAAACACCTCGAAAATGTCCGGCATGTCATTGGGCAGCCCCATTTCAGGAATATGGTATCCCCGGAGAATGGTGCCCAGCTTGGTCTTTGACTTTTCAATCCAGTGCGCCCCCGGGATCATGGAGGTGTAGGTCTTGCCCTCGCAGCCCGGACCGCTCTCCCGGCCCAGTACATCCACCAGGGTGCGGGGCGTGTATTCATCATATCCCTTGTCGAGCTGGGTGGGATCAATCAGCACGGCAAACTGGTCGACTTCCTTCAAAAAATCGGGGACAAACCCGTAATGCATAAGGTGGCCCATCATCTTCTCGGAGAAGGTGTAGGCCTGCAGGTACATCTCCGGAGTCCATGTTCCCCGGCGGTTTTCAATCTTCGGCTCAAAAACGCCTGCGAAAAGAAGCAGCGGTTTGGTCTTGTTGCAAACGCCGTTCTCCGCAATCACATTGGTGTAAAAAGAGGCTAAAACAGCGTCATCCTGACCATCCTCGGTGCCCATGGCCTCCGCTCTTATGGTAATCACCCGGTATGCGGCTTGGGATGTGTCAAAATCGACCCGATACGGCGGCCGGTCAAATTCAAAGCGCCTGCCGTCTATGGTCAGCACCATCTTTTTGAGGTTCTGCTTCAGCTCTTCGTTGCCCTCGCGAATTGCCACTTCCACTTCCATCATGCCGCTCACCCGCGACGCGCTGGCCGGCCTGACAATCTCCAGCGGATTTACCTTGGCAAGGGTCACCGGCGCAATCACGCCCGGGTGTTTGCCGATCAACTCGGGCACCTTTGATATCCTGGGATCATAATTCGCCTTTACAATATCGACCGTTCCACAGCTGTTCTGTCTCATAGCTCCTCCTGTTCGGCCATTAATGAAAACCCTATGCCCATTCCGATACACCGGTCATACCGGCGCTTTTGGGTGGCTAATCGCCGACGCCCGCTTTACCGGTAATCATTCAGTCCGCCGATCATGTGCATGCACGGTATATAGCATATTTATCAATCAGAAACAAAGCCAAATCGTATTCCCATTCCCCCGGAGCGCGGCGGGGATATTTTTAATCAGCTAACCCTTTGCCCCGCGGCATCTTCCATGATATATAGGACATGAGCGCCGCAAGCCCGCAATACCAAACGGTTCATGTGAGGACCGGGGGGGGGAACACCGGCTCTGCGGTTGCATCCAATCGAGGTGAGTTCTTTATGATCCGGCGCCAATCTTTTCCAACCAGGCCTGCCGACCATCAGCCGCCGCATGGATAAAAGGTCTCTCACGCAAAAAGGATCGGGAGAAGCCATGGACCGAACATATCCCGGCAGGTCATTCCGCCTGCTGCTGATGGTCTGCGGGGTCATGGTTTTTGCGACCGCCGTTTTCCTTCATCTGCCGGCCCTGAAAAACAATTTCGTTAATCTGGATGACGGCGCATATGTTTATGAAAACCGTCATATTCATTCGTTATCCTTGCAATCCGCCCGCTGGATGCTCACCACTTTTTACGCCGCGAACTGGCATCCCCTGGCCTGGCTCAGCCATGCCGTAGACTATGCCTTTTTCGGCCTCAATCCACGTGGTCATCATCTTACCAGTATTGTGCTGCATGGACTGAACACCCTGCTCGTATTTCTTCTTTCAATACAGGTCATGCTGAAGGCCAAAGCGCCCAATCACCTGCCACCCTTCTCCGCCTTTACCGCTCCGGCACAACTCTTGATCGCCGGATGCGGCGCCTCCCTGCTGTTCGGCGTTCACCCCGTCCATGTTGAGTCAGTGGCATGGGTGGCTGAGCGCAAGGACGTGCTTTGTGCCTTTTTCTTTATTCTGACCCTTTGCTCTTATCTATTCTATGTCTCTTCCGACGATGCAAAAATTCGCCGGGTTTGGTTTACCGTGTGTTTGCTCCTCGCCGCCGCCGCCCTGACGGCAAAACCCATGGCCGTGACCCTCCCCGCGGTACTGCTTGTGCTTGACATGTATCCCCTCAGACGCATCAATCTTTCTCAAGCCGCTGGCGGGAATCTCCGGGTTGTGGCGGAAAAAATTCCTTTTCTCCTGTTAAGCTTCATCTCGTCCGTCCTTACCATCCTGGCCCAGCATGCCGGAGGGGCGTTTGAAAGCCTTGAAAAATTGCCCCTTTATTTCAGGATGGTACATGCGATGCATGTGCCTCTGTTCTATTTAGCCAAGATGATCTGGCCTGCCGGCCTGGTTCCTTACTACGCTTTTCCCAAAGTCATAACTACCGCTAAAATCGTCTACTACGGCATTTCGTGCATTTTGACATTGAGTATTACCGGTTGGTGCCTGGGGCAATGGAAGCGGGATAAACCGCTGTTTTTTGTTGCCTGGGCATATTACCTGATCATGTTATTGCCGGTCGCGGGAATCATGCAGGTCGGCGGCCAGGCGGCGGCGGATCGTTACACTTATCTTCCCAGCCTTAGCATCTTTCTTCTGACCGGCGTGGGGGTTGCGGGGCTTTTCACGAAGTGCGCCGGCAGAAAAAACTTAATCGTTGGCGGCGGGGTGGTCGCATTCCTCATCTGTTCCGCGCTGGGACAGCGCACGATTACCCAGATTGCCGTCTGGCGGGATTCCGAATCCTTGTGGCGGCACGTGATAAGGACCTTTCCGGGAAGGGTGCCGATCGCGCACAATAACCTGGGGGTTCTCTATGATGATCGAGGCCTGCATGATCAAGCGCTTGAAGAATATAAAAAGGCATTGGCCATCAACCCGTCTTTCGCGGACGCCCTCGCCAACCTGGGGGCGGCGTATATGAGAAGCGGGGATTCCGCAAAGGCGATCGAGACATTTCAGAAAGCATTAGCCGGCAATCCGAACATGGTGGAAGCGCGCAATAATCTGGGGCTGGCGTACTTTCATCAAGGAATGGACGACGAGGCGGTTGCGGAATATCAAAAGGCGCTGCAAATTGATCCGCTGTTTGCCGCCGCCCATTATAATCTGGGCCTGGCCTATTATGCCCTGAAAATGCATGATAAAGCCCTTGAAGAATATAAAAAGGTAGTGGCCCTAAACCCTTCATTCGCAGAGGCGCACTATAAGCTGGGCTTGATCTATTATGAGAAAAAAAATTACTCTCTGGCAAAAAACCATATGGAGAAGGCACGGCAACTGGGATACAAGATCAGTTCCACCATAGCGGACTTGATTATTCAAGCCCCCTCCCATGAGCCACCTATATATAGAAAGCAATGACGCACTACACTGGTTTTATCGCGTGCCGGCACATATATGGCATGAATTCAATTGGCGTTGTGGGCAACCTCTCATCCCCTCATGAACTCCCGGGGACATTGACAAACCCGAGAAAACAGGGTATATACTAATCAAGAGAGAGGTACGATCTCTCACCTGATATTAACCTTTTGGAGAAAGGAGGTTAATATGGCGCTCAAATTTCCCGGGGTTGGTCTACGTGCCTGATATCTTGGATAAGGCGCGCAGACGAAATGAGATTGTAAACCCTCAAGCGATGGACAAGCGGTATGGTTCCGGTCGCTTGAGGGTTTTTTTAATGCTTCGGGGCATAGAGCATGGCAGCCCGGATCTATCCTTAGCCGCAACATCCTTTCTTTGGGCCCCGGTCGGCAGCCGGCGCCTTAATCACGGCTCCGCAACATTTACATTGAAAACCATTGCATTTCCTATTACATTAAGCGTCAATGGTATGGAAAAATAGGGACTCGCCGTGCTCACCGATCTCCAGGGACAAATAGAACGGATAACCTACTTTAATGAAGAAAACGGCTACACCGTCGCCAAGGTAAAGGTCCACAACCGCCGCGATCTTGTAACCGTGGTTGGAACCATTCTCGCCCCTGCGCCGGGTGAAGAGATTGCCATGCAGGGAGAATGGGTATACAGCCCCCGCTATGGTGAACAGTTTAAAGTGGTTCATTATACCTCGATGATCCCCGCATCGGTCAGCGGCATCGAAAAATACCTCGGGTCCGGCCTGATCAAAGGCATCGGTCCGGTAATGGCCAAGCGCATCGTCAAACAATTCGGGCAGGAAACCCTCGCAGTGATCGAACATGACAGCGAGCGGCTTACCGAGGTGGCAGGCATCGGCGGAATGCGGGTTCGGATGATCCGCAGTGCCTGGGCCGCCCAAAAGGAAATACGAGAGGTCATGATCTTCCTGCAGAGTCAGGGGGTCAGTTCCGGCTATGCCACAAAAATTTTCAGGCATTATGGGGAAAAATCCATTGCGGTGGTCAAGGCAAATCCCTACCGTCTGGCAACCGATATTTTCGGCATCGGGTTCATCACCGCCGACAAAATTGCGGAGCGGCTGGGCGTCGCAAAAAATTCCGAACTGCGGGCGGAGGCGGGAATCCTCTACGTGCTCAACCAGCTTTCGGAAGAGGGGCATGTGTACTATCCCTATGAACGCCTGATCACCAAATGCCGGGAAGTGCTGGATGTGGAGCGCGACATTATTGAAAAGGCGTTTGGCCCGATTACCGCCGATAACCGGGTGGTCATTGAGGAGGTAAACCGCAGTGCCGGTGAAGAAGATGCCGAAACCAAAACGGTTTATTTGGCGAGGTACTATTTCGCCGAAACCGGCATAGCGGCTAAACTGAAGTCCCTTATAAACGCACCCATGGCCTGGAGGATAAGCGACGCCTCGAAAGCGGTGGAATGGGTGCAGCGGGAGCTTTCCCTGGAACTTGCGGAACGCCAAAAAGCGGCAGTGCGACATGCCGTTGATCACAAGGTGATGGTGATTACCGGCGGACCGGGCACCGGGAAAACCACCATTATCAATGCC
Organism: uncultured Thermodesulfobacteriota bacterium; assembly: GCA_964459295.1. Lineage (GTDB taxonomy): Bacteria > Desulfobacterota > WTBG01 > WTBG01 > WTBG01 > CAZWCD01. Next base: position 1,179 of record CAYWLT010000046.1, on the reverse strand, counting down.
ATTTTAAAAATCTATGCCCGGGCCGGCGCGCGCATCCTGCTTGCCGCGCCTACCGGAAGGGCGGCAAAAAGAATGAGCGAGGTCACCGGTCATGATGCGAAGACCATTCACCGGATGCTGAAATACAGTGTGCGGGAAGGCGGGTTTGAGAAAAATGAAACAAATCCGCTGGACGGCGATCTTATCGTCATCGATGAAGTTTCCATGATAGACACCCTGCTCATGCATCACCTGCTCCGGGCGATACCGGTCAGGGCAACCCTGATTCTGGTCGGTGACGTAAACCAGCTTTCTTCGGTGGGGGCGGGCAACGTTCTGAAGGACATCATTGATTCGCGCGCGGTGCCGGCGGTCGAATTAAATGAGATTTTCCGCCAGGCGCAGGAAAGCCTGATCATTGTCAATGCCCACAGGATTAACAATGGGGTTATGCCGGTTCTGAAATCATCGGGGGAAACCAGCGAGGATTTTTTCTTCATTGAAAAGGAGAACCCCGAAGAAGTGCTGAAGCTCATCCTGGACCTGGTAACTGAACGGATTCCCAAACGCTTTAAACTGAACCCGGTCGACGACATTCAGGTGCTCACGCCCATGCACCGGGGGACGGTCGGCGCGGAAAACCTCAACCTGGCCCTCCGACAAACGCTCAATCCTAGGGAGGACGGCATCTCCAGAGGCGGCAAGAACTTCCGGATCAATGACAAGGTTATGCAGGTGCGCAACAACTATGACAAGGACGTGTTTAACGGCGATATCGGCAGGATAATAAAAATTGATACGGAAATGCAGGAGGCAACCATTGCGTTTGACGGCCGGACCGTCGTGTATGATTTTTCCGATCTCGATGAGATCGTTCTGGCGTATGCCATATCGGTGCACAAGTCACAGGGATCGGAATACCCCGCGGTAGTGCTTCCCCTGCTCACCCAGCACTATGTTCTGCTGCAGAAAAACCTGATCTACACCGCGGTGACCCGGGGGAAAAAACTGGTTGTCATCATCGGCACCCGGAAGGCGCTGGCAATCGGGGTTAAGAACAATAAGACCGAGCGGCGTTTCACCAACCTGCGGCACCGGCTGGGGTAGCCATGCGGCCGGCGAAACCGGTTGCTACTTCCTGAAAAATAAGGGCACCTCTAAAAATTCATTTTTTTGAGGTGAAAATACGGTTTATTGAAT
>CAYWLT010000045.1:0-14377 GCA_964459295.1 uncultured Thermodesulfobacteriota bacterium | reverse complement strand
AATAACGTTGCGCTTGCTTGATTAACTTATATTGCTTTTCTAACTCCTGGACGGAACATAGTTTGTTGATAATGTCCTTCCCTTCTTCCCCGTAAGACACAACTATACCGCGCGTTATAGACTCAATCGCCTGAAAAGATTTAGCAGCGGTCATAAAAGACTGCCACAAAGGTATTTCAGGCTTTTTATCATTGTTGATTCGCCTGTACTCCGCTACCGATAACGAATTAACTGAAAGGAGATTAAATAAATTATCTTCCCGCCCAACAGGAGAATTAGCAGTAACAGGATAATTCATTTCTTTCGCCCTTTGATAGAAGTAATACTGATAATACTGCTCCATCGCCTCGGGACTTATTATATTATTCTCAAATCTTGCCGGGTTGTCTTTAAATTCACCAAGCAGGCGCTCTGTTTTTTCTTTGCCAATTCTGATGTCCTCAAGCCTATTTATATGTTCTTCGGCAGAATTGATTATCAATACTTCACCTGGTATCGGTCGTTCACGATGCCTGTTACACCTGCCCGCAGCCTGAGCGATTGAATCAAGCCCTGCCAAAAAGCGAATGACCGACCCAAAAGAAATGTCAACACCAGCCTCAATAAGCTGTGTACTCACACAAATAACTTGCTTTGGTTCTTTTGGATCAAGGCATTTCTTTAGTTGATTTAATACAGCAAGCCTATGCGCAGGGCACATATGAGTGCTCAAGTGATATGTTTCTATGTTGTTTATCTGCTTACATTGTTGGTAAATGTCTCGCGCCGATGTCTTGCTATTGACGACTACCAGAACACTACCTGATTCAACGACTTTATGACTAGCAATCATTCTTATTTCATCATTACTCCATCCGCCGATTTTTGTTTCATCTTTAACATTAACGCGCTTCAGATCAACAAATAATTGTCGAAAATTAGGAATCATTTGTTGTGCAGCAGTAATAGATAAAGCCTTTGACTTCGGCTCGATTTTATCTAAAAGGGGCTGAGTCGCAGTACAAAGCACAACCGTCGAACCGCAATTATTAACAAGAAAATTTATAGCCGCATTGAACAAATGCACACATTTCACCGGCAAAGTTTGAATCTCATCAAAGATTATAACAGATTTTGCGAGCTGATGCATTCTGCGGGCACTTCGTGTCCCGTAGCCAAATAACGACTCAAGAACCTGCACATTGGTTGTCAGCACAATGGGTGCATCCCAATTTACAGCAAGAACCTTTTGTCTCATAGTCTCTTCATCAGGCGTTAAATTTGAGTGGTGTTCCAGTACAATGCGATTGAGGTAATTGCCTTTATTGTCCTTTTCCTCTAAAACCTTTTTTATTTCATCTGCATTTTGATCAATAATGGTAGTGAATGGCAGCACATAGATTATTCTTTCCATACCGTGGTGATACGCATGATGCAAAGCAAATCTCAGACTTGAAAGCGTTTTGCCTCCACCAGTCGGAACCGTAAGTTGATACAAACCTTTAGGTCTATTCAAAGCATAATCGCAACACTCTTGTGAAATTCTTTGGCGAATGCCATTTATCCCTTTTGAATTAAAATTTTCTATCTTTTTGTTTAATTTCTCAATCAAAACCTTCCAATCTTCATAGTTACCATAAGACCGTAATTTTTTTAATGCCGGCTCTTCAAAATCTGCCGTACTCAGCCGATCAGCGTCAAGAAGGCAACTGAATAAAAACCGTACTAGCAGCCCACATTTGAAAGCAAAGGTTTCCCGTGAATCATCAGCGGTTTTCAATGCAGAGAAACCGTTTACAAGATTTCGAACAAATTCTTTCGATTGCAACCGACTTATCATACAATTTCTCACCACATCACTAAGTTTTTCTATCACCTCACCAATATGCGATTTTTCTTCTCTTTTATCTATGCGTTTTGAATAGGCATCTAAGCCTTCTGGAGAAACACTGTCTATCAATCCGGAATGATGCGAGGCTAAACACAATGCCAGGACTTGAGCACAAAATTTAGCCTCTTTTCCTTCCGGAAACAAAGCTCTATAGGCAAGTTGTGCACCAGCGGTAGAATGATCGACCTCCCCTTTTAATCTGTCCGAATAACCATCGCCGTCTGGGTTAATAAGACCTACTCTTGATTTAATGTACTGCTGAAATTCCTGACTTGCTTTCCCTATATCATGTAAAAACCCAATTATCTCACCTTGCTCCTTCATCCCGATCTTCGCGGCAAACTCGCCTGTCTTTTTTGATACTTCAGCGAGGTGTTGTGATAGCCAGTGGATTTCACCATCTATTTCCCTGCGATGAGCAACATAATCAGTATCTGCAAACATCATTCGATCCTTTTTTGCATGTGTAAATGGGCATGACAAAACATACCACAGGACAGTGACATATATGGTCACTGCACTTTAACAAATCCCTACAGTATGCAAAGGAAGCTGAATCTGACAGCGCTTTTTCTTACATCCGAAAAAAGGCGCTCTTGAATAGCGAATGAGGGGCCTTGCATTTTCTCATTGTAAAAAGATCGTGGTCTGGCACAGCATTAGATGGGCTGCCCGATTGAGGAAGAAAGAGGTAAACGAGCAGTTGTGACATATCAACGTACTTTGCAGGCAAAACGTGGCATTTGCTGGACAAGAAGATAAAAAAGTCAATCGGCCTTGGCGGGGATGCCGTACTTGTCCATCTTGTACTTGAGGATCCGCCGGCTGATGCCGAGCAGGGCGGCGGACCGGCTCTGGTTATAGTCGGTTTTCTCCAGCACGTCGAGGATGATGGTTTTTTCAAACTGCTCCTCGGCCTCGGCGAAGGTCATTTTGCCCGACACGATCCGGTTTTTTATCATGCCGGTCTTGCTCAGCTCCCTGATGTGCAGCGGCAGGTGCTCCGCGTCGATGGTGTCCCGGTCCAGCAGGGTCACCGCCCGGTCGATGACATTTTCGAGCTCCCGCACATTGCCGGGCCAGTGGTAGGCGAGCAGCATCTCCAGCGCCTCCGGTGATATCCCCCGCACGCCCTTGCCCTCGCGGGCGTTTACCTTCTCGATGAAATGGCGGACCAGGATCGGTATGTCGCCCTTTCGCTCGCGCAGCGGCGGGATGACCAGGGGTATGATATTGATGCGGTAGTAGAAATCCTCCCGCAATTTCCCCTCGACCAGCGCCTTCTCCAGGTTCCGGTTGGTGGCGCTGATCAACCGCACGTCCACCTTGATGGTGTGCGATCCGCCGACGCGGGTAAGCTCGCGCTCCTGCAGAAACCGCAGTATCTTGGCCTGGGTATTTAATGAGAGTTCGGCAATCTCGTCGAGAAAGAGGGTCCCCTGATCCGCAAGCTCCACGCGGCCGATCTTTCGCTCCGACGCGCCGGTGAAGGCGCCCTTTTCATAACCGAAGAGCTCGCTCTCCAGCAGCGTCTCGGGTATGGCCGCGCAGTTGATGGCAATGAAGGGCTTGTGCCGCCGCGGGCTGTTCTGGTGGATGGCGCGGGCCACCAGCTCCTTGCCGGTGCCGCTTTCGCCGGAAATAAGCACGGTGGCCTTCTTGTCGGCGGTCTGCCTGACGAAGCGGAAAATCTCCTTCATGGAGTCGCTCCGGCCGATGATGCCTTCGAAGGCGGATGCGCCGTCAAGCTCCCGGTCAAGGCAGCTTACCTCCCGCATAAACTGGTGGGCGGACAACGCCCGTTCCACCACCAGCCGGATGTCATCAACCCCGAAGGGCTTGGTGATGTAATCGAAGGCCCCGGTCTTCATGGCCCTGACCGCCGACTTGGCGTTGTCGAGCGCGGTCACCATGATCACCGGCGCGGTGGTCTTCTGCTTGATCCGCTCGAGCACGTCAAGGCCGTCTTCGCCGGGCATCATCACGTCCAGCAGGATCGCCTCAAGCGAGCCGTCGCCCGCCATGCGCAGCGCCTCCCTGCCGCTTTCGGCCAAGACCAGATCGTAGTCATCCTTCAGGATCATCCGCAGCGACTCACGGATGGCCTGCTCATCATCCACAATCATCACACGTTTCATCTGACTGACCGCGTCCTCAGCTTTTGCCGCCCGCCGCCACCGGGAGCTTTACCACGACGGCGGACGTACCCTCGGCGGGAACAATCTCCATGACCCCCAGGTTTTTCCCGATGATCTGCCGGGCGAGAAACAGCTCAATGCTGTGGTAGGGGCTGGTCTGCTTCTTCTCGGCGGCGTCGGGATAGGAAATGCTCAGCTCCGCCACAAAGCCGTTGGGCAGGTGCTCCTGCGGGTAGCGGACCTTTTCCCCGGGATCAACGCTGGCGGTGCGGGTGGCAAGCAGGATCTCGCTCTCGGCGGGGGCAAGATTGCCCAGCGCGGAAAGAATATTATCGATGCTGTAGGCCAGCTGCTCCTCATCGGTCATGACCGGGGGCAGGTTCTCCTTGAAGGTCTTCCGGCACACGATGCGCCGGCGGGTGAAGCTGTCCCCGGTTTTCGCGACCAGCTGCTCGAGCAGCGCATGCAGGTTGACCTGGGCAAACACCGGGCGGGAAAAGCGCGCCGAGCCCATTATTTTTTCCACCAGCTGATTGATGCGGTCAATGTTCTCGCCCGCCGTGCGGTAAAACTGCTCGCGAAACTCCTTGTCATCAAAGCGCTCGGCGAGGAGCTGGGTGAAGGTCTTGATGGCGACCAGGGGATTCTTTATCTCGTGGGCCAGCTCGGCGACCAGCTCCTTGAAGGCATCCTCTCCCGGCGCGGCAAGCGGCGGCGCCGCCGGCTTGTCGGCCGGCTTGCGCTCCGTCCTGATCACCTCCATCACCGGCTTCTTGTCGCCCGGCTTTTTCTCTTCGGGTCTTTTCTCTGCAGGTGCTTTTGCCTCAGTTGTTTTTACCTCAGCCGGTTTTACCTCAGGCTCAGGCTCCTTCTCATACTCCTCCGCTTCACCGGACCGTTCCTCCGGCCCGAATCGCAGGTCTCTCTCGGTGATCATTTCCTGCGATGAGAAAATGAGCGTCCGCAGAACCACGCTCTCGAGCTCCTGCACATTACCCGGCCAGTAGTAGTTCTTAAGCAGATTCAGCGCATCGGGACTGAATCCCTTGACCCGCAAGGCATACTTCTGTGCGGCGCCCTCCAGGACCTGCCGGGCGATGCCACCGATCTCCTCCTGCCGCTCGCGCAAGGGCGGAAGCTGAATGTTGATCACGCTCAGCTTGTAGTACAGCTCCTCCTTAAACGCATGGCGATAGACCAGCTCCGGCAAGTCCCGGGAGGTGGAAGCCACCACCCTGAAGTTAACCGCAATCTCCTTCCCGTCAGGGGTGGCGACACAGCCCTCATCCAGGAGTTCCGTCAGGCGCTCCTGCACGTCCAGGCGCAAATTGCCCACCTCTTCCAGATACAGGGTGCCCAGGTTTTTCGGTTTGTAGAATCCCTTTTCCTTCACCAGAAAAACATTCAGCAGGGCTTCCTCCATCAGCGAAGCCGCATTCAGCCGGCAGAACAGCCGGTCCAGATGCGGGCTTCGGAAGTGGAGCCACTTTGCGGCAATCTCCCTGCCGGTACCCTTTTCACCCTGCAGCAGCACCGGGAACAGGGCGGTTGCCCGGCTGCGCAGCGAGACCTCGGAGAGGCGGTGCCTGACCGATGAAGAAAAATAAATCTTCTGCTGCTGAAAAATATGCTTCATCTTGAACGGCGAACGGACATAGGGGGAAACCGACCCGCGCTGCTGGATCCGTTTGACCTTTTCCCGCAGCTCAAAAACATTGAAGGGTTTGGTCATCAGGTCGGTTACATAGGAGGAGGAAAGCCCTTCCAGGCTCTCCCGCTGACCCTGCTCGATCAGGGCCAGGAGCGGAAGCTGGGGATTAAATGAGGTGATGTCGCGGAGCAGATCGATTTCCTGCCCCACCCTGCCGTCAATGCCGATGATGACCAGGTCGAACTGCTCTTCTCTGATGAGGGCAAGCACATCCTGCCAGGGATCGGTGGCGGTGACCTGAAAGGCATTCTGGAAAATGATCCGCAGTGATTCTCGCACGCTCTGGGAGTTGTCAATGACTAACATTTTTTTCATCGCCGCTTCTCCTCTGCCTTCCTTTTTCCATGAGTGAAGGGTTGACCGGCAGGTTTATGCGAAAGGTGGTCCCCACATTCTGCTTGCTTTCAACCTCGATGGTTCCCTGGTGCTCCTGAACGATCTGGTGCGAAATGGAAAGGCCAAGCCCGCTTCCGGTGTGCTTGGTGGTGTAGAAAGGAGTAAACACCTTTTCCAGGTCCTCTTCCGATATTCCCTTGCCCGTGTCGGCAATGGTCACCTGCACATAACCAAGATAGCCGTTCCTGGTGAGAGGCCTGGTGCTGACGCTGATGGTGCCGTTTTCCGGAGTGGCATCAACGGCATTGAGCAGAATATTGAGCAGCACCTGCTTTATCTGCTCCCTGTCCAGGGTGACGAAGGGCAGCGATGCGTACAGGTCTTTGAGAATTCTTATGTTCTTTTTGTGCGATTCGGTGTTAACCAGCAGGGCCATCTTTTCCACCACCTGGTTCAAGTCCTCGCTGTTGAGCTTGGGCTGCGAGGGACGGGCAAAATCGAGAAGCTCGGTCACCAGGGAGGCAATCCGGTCAACTTCGCCGGCGGTGACCTTCAAGAAGTGATCGCGAAACTCGGTGTCATCAAACCGGGTGGGCAGGAGCTGGGTGAAAGTCTTGATGGCCACCAGCGGGTTGCGTATCTCATGGGCCAGGCCGGCGGTTAGGGTACCCAGTGCGGCAAGCCGGTCCGCCCGCTGCATCTGCACCTTCGCCCGGCTAAGATCCTGGTACAGCCGGGCATTCTCTATGGCCACGGTGGCCTGGTTGGCCATGGTATCCAGCAGCTCAAGGTCCTCATGGGTATACATCTCGCCCTTGCCCTTCATGCCCAGGTTAATGATGCCGATCAGTTTCTGCTTGGCAACCAGGGGCAGGCACAGCTCTGATCCCATCGTCTTCAGCGTTTCAGTTACCGACAACGCAATGGATCCGGTGTTGTAACGTTCCAGCTCCTCGCGTATGACGATTTCATTTTGTTCCCCTACCCATTGAAACAGCGGATTATCTTTTGCAAAACGATTTATTCCGTCCGTATCACCCAATCCTATGGAGTCATACATTTTATAGCCGCCATCTTCTTCATCGAAAATAAAAACGGATGCCTTGTTCACACTCATGGCTTGAGTGGTGGTGGTAATGATCTCCCTGCAGAGTTCGTGAATATCCAGGATTGAAACCATCGCCCGGCTTAAATTGCTGATGGTTTTCTTGTAGTCGTATTTGTTTTTGAATATGTATGACTCTACGGTTCTTTCTGCACGAACTTTCATCAGTTGAAAAAAATAAGCTGCTATGAACATTATACAAAAGACGGCTATTAAAAAAAGCCAGGTGGAGTCTTTAAAAAAGAGCTTTTGAAAAACGACAATGAGGATTGAAAGTGGAATCAAAAGCAGCAGAGAGGCAAAGGCATAAATAACGCTTTTTTTGATAACTACATTGATATCCAATAATCTGTGCTGGATAATCGAATAGGCTAAAATAATAGGAAATATTGCAACCAGATAACCGCCATACGGAGGTATAACAATCCCATAGACGGGTACAAATACTAATAATCCCCCGGTAAAACCAATAACTGATGCACTCAGTACATAAAGTATTTGATTCCTTTTCAGGCCGGTAGAATAGCGATATCCTCTAACTAATTTATAGTGCGCATAGGAAACGTAGCTAAAGAAAAACAGTATAAAAAAAGGATATGCTTGACCGGGCATATCATAAAATAGATAGGGTTCCATGGGCGCCACGCCTTTTATTAATAACCCTCTGCCGAGCAAATAAAGGAAGAGAATAGCGAAAATTGTGTCTCTAACAAGACTAGCCTTCCGAAGAATCCCGGCCGCTAAGAGAGATTCAGCAAAATGAAGGAAAAAAATTGGTATGAAAGTGGCGCCAACATATAAAAACTTTCCCCAAAATAGCGCCGTGCCCTCTGTTTTTGATGCAACTGTTGCAAAAAAACCAAAACTCCAAAACGCTATGCTCAAACACATGAAACAAAAAACCCTGTTGATAGTGACATTTTTATTTCTCAAAAGGGCAAAAACTCCTAACAGGGAACTCGAAAGGAATATTGCAATGAAAGGTGCGGTTAAACTGTTAATTATGTTCATGAGATTAATTTAATAAGAGGAAAGAAGCCCGGCGTATCCTTTTTATATTGTATATATTCGCCATTAAACACAGTAATCATGGCCTGTTCTTCCAAATAAACACGTAGCAGTAAAAACGGAATATATACAAATAGAGAAATAGCAAAAGAAAAAAATGCATTGCCGACAAGAGGCAATCCCAATAATTCCAAAATGACACTCAAATAGTAGGGATGCCTAAGATAATAATAAGGACCATTTTTAATTAATGGCTGGTTTGTTCTTATTTCAATGTGAATGCTGTGGTAATCACCTAAGGCATGAACAGCCCATCTCCTCAAAATAAAAGCACTTACAAACATGCAAAAGCCCACACATGATATTGTATAATTAATATTTCTGCTAACGCAAAAATATTCGACTGCCGTACCAATTCCGACGATAAAATGCAGTGTGCTTAAAACAGGAAATGTCCACTTGTTTTAAATTTCCCCGCGATTTATTTTTTTAGCAAAAAATGTTTCCCCAATTCTCTGAAACGCCATAACCAGCATAAATAGAACAAAAAGCACGGTAAATATTTTCATGGACTATGATAATTTCCCTTGAGCGAGAAGAAATTCATTGGTGATGCTCAGTCCTTGTTTAAGCGAAATTTTCGGATCATATGCAAGCACTTTTTCAGCTTTCGATATTTCGCACCCCAGATTGACGCCCATTGTTCCTATTGTATAAAATCTCATTATATTTATATTTATAAATTTAATCAAAAAATTAAATAAAGAAAGAAAAAAATGCGCAATAAATGGAGGCAGGGTATGCAGTGCCACATCATGACCTTGGACTTCTGCTATTGCGCACACTATTTCCTTAAAATTATAAATCTTCTTATCGGAGATGAAAAATATTTCCCCAATCGCCTCTGACTTTGTTCCTGCAAGGATAGCACCATCTATTAAGTTTTTGATATAACACAAGCTTCTTAGATATTCACCATTACCAAATATGAAAAAACTGCCTTTATTTACTCTCTGAAAGAATTTGGAAAGCACATCACTTTGGCCGGGCCCATAAACTGTAGGTGGCCTCACAATGACTACGGGAAGCTTATACTTCCTGAAATAGTCTAAAACAATCTTTTCTGATTCAAGCTTGCTGACGCCGTAAGGGGTTATAGGGTTGCAGGAGTCGCTCTCTCTGAGCGGTTTTTTTTTATCACGATTTGGACCTGATGCAGCAATACTACTGAAAAACACAAACCTCTGTATGGCATTTGACATACAAGCATCTAAAAGATTTTTTGTTCCTTCCACATTGACACGATGAAAATCCTTGACTATAAGTGAATACACCTCCCCTCCAAGATGATATACCGCATCAATATCCTGGACAGCTTTTGCAATTGCTGCTTTATCCAAAAGATCTCCGTAAACGAATTCCACGCCCGGTTGGTCAAGGCCGTTAACATTACTCGTTCTCCTGACAAGGCATCTCACCTCGTCACCCTTTTCAATCAGAGCTTTTACTAAGTGCCTTCCAATAAATCCCGTAGCACCAGTCACCAAGGTCTTCATCAATGATACCTCTTTAAAATTAACGCTGAATTTTTGCCCCCGAAACCGTAGGAGTTGGTAAGCATGTAGTTTATTTTGGCCGGGCGCCCAACTTTAGGAACATAATCCAAATCGCAATCGGGATCAGGATATTCATAATTAATGGTGGGATGGATGAACTGATCTCTCAATGTCAGTGCCGATACAATTACTTCAATTGCGCCCGCGGCACCCAGCGTATGCCCAATCATGGATTTCGTTGAACTGATGGGTATTTTATAAGCGCGTTCACCGAAAACTCTTTTTGCCACGATAGTCTCGGTTTTATCATTTAAAGGAGTGGACGTACCATGGGCATTAATATAATCTATCTTGTCCGGTGATATTTCCGCGTCTTGCAGACTCATCTGCACGGCTTTACCTGCCTCTTCACCATTTGGAGAAGGTTGGACCATGTGGTAAGAATCATATCTTGTGCCATATCCAACAATTTCCGCATAAATATGGGCTCCACGCTTCAAGGCATGTGTCAACTCTTCTAATACCAATATGCCTGCACCTTCACTCATTACAAACCCATTCCTTTCTGCATCAAATGGTCTTGAAGCCCGTTCAGGATTACCATTTATTTTCGATAATGCGTCTATAATACAGAAGGATCCGAAGGTGAGTGGTGCAAGAGGCGCCTCTGCTCCTCCCGCAAGAACGAGGGACGATTCACCTTTACGTATAATATCGAATGAATATCCAACAGCATCAGTACCAGCGGCACATGCTCCGCCAATAACATTACTGTATCCCTTGATTCCAAAGGCAATAGAAATTTGCCCGGAAGCGGATCCCGTAAACAAACTTATGGCCAAATACGGGCTTATCCTTTTCATCCCTTTTTCAAGAAAAAGTATATGCTGATCCTCAGCCATGGGAATACCGCCTATTGCAGAGCCTACAACAACGCTGGCATTTTCTAATATACCATTCCCACTTTGCAAACCCGCATCTTCCACCGCCATTTTTGCACAGGAAAGCGCAAACTGAGAAAATCGGTCCATCCTTTTGACAGCTTTTGAATCCATATATTCCAATGGATCAAAGTTGGTAACCTCCCCGGCTACTTGGCATGGATAGCCTGAAGGATCAAACCTTGCAATCTTTTTAATACCTGATTTCCCTTCGCGTAGAGCCTTCCAAAACTCGTCTTTCCCAATGCCGTTGGGAGCTATTACTCCAACACCTGTAATTACAACCCTATTCTTCATATGTACCCCTTTCGAAAACATTTAAATTCCAAGAGAATGGGATTTAAAAAGCGCTATACTGATTGTTAGCTTTCATTCATTTTGCTCTTTTTATATTTCATAATAGCATCCACATGCTTTTCTTCCCAAATGCGCCATCCCCGCCAGTCTCTTTTTACATTCGATAGCTCTGGTATGCGTCTTTGTTCGTAAATCCATCTTCTCAAAGTCGCTTCAGAAACAGCAACTTTCTCAAGAAGCTCTTTGGTGGAAAACCCCATTAGGAACCTCCAACGAAAAATTTATCCTGATAATACCTATGAGAGGTATTATCAGGATAAAAAAATTTTTGTCAAACAAATAATCAGTAATTGTAATGAATTAAGGGGAAAACTTAATGCCGTATTTTAATATATATAGGCATCTATTCCATTATAAAGCATGTTTTATGATGATATCAACAATATACAGGGGATTATTGGTTTTTTTATTCTAAAAGGATGGGTAGAAGTTGCCAAATCAGGAGATTTTATTTAAAAACGGTAGGTCAGACTTGCAAGGAATGTAACAGTTGTGGAAGTGTATTCACCATTCAATCCATCAATATTTCTGCGCGTATGCCGGTCCTTAAAAAACATCAGCATACTTGCCATATCGACGGAGATATTATCATGTTCATATCCAATACCTGCGCTAAAAAGGTGGCTATCCGAATCAGGAACCATGGGGCTGAGCGTTCTTTCGGGAACAGGTGTTTGATCGAAAATGTAACCTCCCCGCAGAACCCAAGTCTGATTTAAATCATATTCAACCCCCAGAAGAAATGTGGTCACGTCCTTCCAGTCCTGCGGCGATGATTTCATGCTGGGGGGAATAAGAAAATCATTTCTGAATTTTGGCGTCAGTTCATCATAGACGGACCAGCCTGTCCATAAAAATCCGGTTGCCACAGTCCATTTGCCGCCAAAGCGTGCGGCAATCTGTCCTGAAACCAGCGGCGGCAGTTCGATGCGGGGAGATATGTCCGTGGGGGGAAATAATCCCCGCAACAAAGGACGCATTCGATACTGCGCATGTCCGTCGAATTCAAGATTCACTTTGCTTCGATAGGCAAGTCCCAGGGTCCAGGTATCATTAATGTGAAAAAGCATCCCCAGATTATATCCCCAGGAATCATCAAAACCATCCAGCGTTATTTTTCCCAGAGCCAGCCCGATCGGTATCCCGGTTATTTGATCCAGGTTGATTGAACGTCTTATCTTAAAATCAGAATAGACGTAGTCAATCCCAGCGGCAAGTGAAAGCCGTGGGTGCACCTGTATGGAAACGGCGGGGTTTACGAAAAAGGTTCTCAAGGCTGAATAGGTCGATACGCCATCACCTTCCCAGCGGCTCGGCCATTCGGTCACAAGCCCGAATGGCGTAAAAATACCACCACCTATGCTAATCTTATCATTTACCTTGTGAGTGATGAACCCCGTCACGGGAATGGAGATTTTATCGTGCATATCGGTGGTATGACCACTGTCAGCCCCTTTGAATGAGGTATCAGGAACAATTACCTGAAACCCGGATCTAATTTGTGTACACTCTAACTGGTTCATGCCGGCAGGATTGTAAAACACCGCCGAAGGGTTGTCGGCAATCGCCGTGAAAGCATTCCCCATGGCTACTGAAGTTGCATCCTGGTTATACACCAGAAAACCGGCTGGATAGCCGGAGGCGCAAAACACGGTAAGCAGTAACATGATAACGAACGCAGATTTAGAGATCACTTTGATCAGCTCCAACCGGGTTACCAGCAATGAATTAAATTTCGGCAGGCAGACGATTAAACTTTATAAGTATTAGCATGCCGTCCTTCATCTTATTAAACATATTCCTTTCCAGCATAATAAAGCACAATGACTTTCCTGGCAAAGTATTTCATACAGAAAAAGGCATGCATCCGCAATTCGAGGCGAACAGAAAGTCTCAGTTAGTCTGGGAATAAAAAAGTGAACCTCTAATAATTCATTTTCTTGTCATTCCCCGACTTGATCGGGGAATCCATGTGTTTGATTTTTTATGGATTCCTGCTTTCGCGGGAATGACAGAAAGAGGTTGTATGGTGAATTTTTAGAGGTACCCAAAAGTGAATGGCTGGAAATGTACGGAAATGAAAGGCTGGAGAGTTACAGCAGCTAACGATTCAAAAACCAATACTTATTCAGAAAAATATCTGGGTCAGCGGGAGTTCCTGGTTTTGGGCTGACTTTTCTTTGAGCACTTTTTCCACGGGCGATAGATCACAGGCAATGGCCTGCTCTTCGCATGCGCGATAACAGTTGTAACACATGAAACACGCGTCACCAAAACGGGGATACGGGTCCAGCCTGATAGCATCGGCCGGGCATTCTTTTTCACAGATCCCGCAGCGGGTACATTTATCTTCAATCAGTTTTAGCGGCGGGAGCATTTTTTTTGCCGCCCCTATGTTCGCTTTTTGCAGCCATTCCTGTACTTCCCCGGGCTGGTAATTCAACTGTTGAAGCGATAATGGCTGCGGGCTGCCGGAGTGGATTTTCGAGCTGACTGCTTCAACCAGATTTTTCACCATCATATCATCCCGGGCATCAGGATGCCCCACTCCCAAAGGATTTTTGCATTGCAGCAACATCGAATGCACCGCACCGATTTTGGCCGCTCCCAAAAGCATATATCCTTTCGCGGATAGCATCGTTCCCATTTCATGGAGCGCTACGCCACTGGTAACCGCACCCCAGGTAACAAAAGGCACAACATAGCTTCCATTGCCTTGAGGGAGGCGGGAAAGAAAACTGGTGACGGAAGGAACTGCATGTCCCGCATAAACAGGTGTGCCGATCCAGATACAGCAGTCCTTCGACAGCTCTTGCGTTTGCTTTTCCACTGCTGAAGCGTCACTTCTGTTGCCTAGATCCCACACATGCGCATGTGACCCCATTTCTTTGATGGTGCCTGCTATGGTCATAGCCACATGACGGGTGGTGCCTGCGGGTGAGGAGTAGATAATGTAGGATGTTACTTCCCGGGGGTACATGTGAATCCCAATGTGCTTGATTCCAACGAATCTATTTGAAGCTTCGGCTGGAGCGCCCTTAGGCGCGATGCATGCGTGGCTTACAGCCGCTCCTGCCGGCCTTCTAAATTCCCGAGAGACAAATTCTTAATAGCGTATACCACAAGCTAAAAAACAAAGTCAAATACTTTACTGGTGGTTTCCCGGCCGAAAAGATTGACCATGAAGTAGTAGCCGGGATCGTTTTCCTTCATCATCTTCCGGACCGCCGCTTTTTTCTTTTGAGAGAATTGCCGCTCCTCACTGTTCTCAATTTTTGCCGCATCCTGCCACAGTTTCACATAGAGCTTGCAATATTCCTCGATAATCGAACCGAGCCTGGGCACCGCCTCATCC
>CAYWLT010000044.1:0-14470 GCA_964459295.1 uncultured Thermodesulfobacteriota bacterium | reverse complement strand
CCCCGCTTTTGCAGGTGTTGCCACGGTGGCGTCGCGCCCGAGGGGCAAAACCTGCTGCGGGAGAGAAGAGCGCTGTGACAAACCGCCCTGTTCATCCGGTGCGTGCGCGAGAGACTGATACTATTCTCATGGTGGAATCGGCGAGAGGGTTCCTGCATGGCCGACCTCGTGTGGATCATTCTGGGCGGGTTCCTGATGAGCGCAATTGCCATGGTTGGCGGTGTTGCGACTCTGTTCCGACCCGCTACATTTGAGAAGCTATTGTTGCCGTTGGTAGCACTCGCTGCAGGGACGCTCCTTGGCGGGGCGTTCTTTCACATGGTCCCTGAGGGAAGCGAGGCCTTGGGAGTTCTCAGTGCAGCGGTGTGGCTCATGGGCGGCTTTGTTACGTTTCTCGGCCTCGAGCAGTTTCTTCACTGGCACCATTCCCACCAAAATGATGCCACATGCCGGAAGCCGGTGACCTACCTGATTCTCATAGGTGATGCAATTCACAACTTTCTCGGCGGCTTGGGCATTGCAAGTACATTTCTCCTTGATGCTAATACCGGGATCATTGCCTGGTTCGCCGCAGCGGCTCATGAGGTGCCCCAGGAACTCGGGGACTTCGGGATACTGGTTCACGGAGGCTGGCCCCGGCGCCAGGCCCTCATCTGGAATTTTATATCCGGGCTGACCTTCCCGCTGGGGGCATTGCTTGCATACCTGGTCTCGCAACATCTACGTGTGTCGGGGCTGGTACTCTTCGCAGCGGGCAGCTTCATTTACATCGCCGCATCGGATTTGATTCCGGAAATCAAAGGGCATGGCAAATTGCGTGGCGCGCTTCTACATTTTTGCTGCCTGGTTGCCGGGCTACTGCTTATGCTGATGCTCGCCTATGTCCTTCATCACTGATCACAGCCGGCAATCGTGTTATAGATTTCCCGGCGCATCGCGATCACATGTATACGGTCAATTATCAGAACCGGGTTTTTACAAAAGAGGCGGTTGAGCTTGACGGGCATATTTTTAAAAACTGCGAGTTCCGGGAGTGTATGATAATCCTCCGGACCGGAGATACCGCACTTAAATCCTGCCGCTTTGAAAACTGCCGGCTGATTTTAAAAGACAATGCCCTTAATATAGGCAAGATTATTACCACCTTTACCGGCACAAGGCCCCTCAAAGTAGTCGACTTTGATGACCAGGGGATGTTTTATCCGCAGGAGAAGCAGAATCATGAATGATGAGTGGAAGGAGATGTATAATAAACCTCCGGAGCCTGTTGCGCAGCATACCGGACCGCTGCTCTTCTATACAGAACTGGTGGTTGATCACTTTACCAATCCGCGCAATGTGGGGGAGATTGAAAATCCGGATGGCGAGGCGGTTGTCGGTGATCCCGCCTGCGGCGATCAGATGAAGGTAAGCATCAAATTGTGCGGCAATCGAATCACGGATATAAAATTTAAATCTTACGGCTGTCCCGGTGCCATTGCTACCAGCAGCATGATGACGGAGATGGCCAAGGGAAAAACCATAGAGGAAGCGCTTGAGCTTACAGACGACGACGTTATCATGGCCCTGGAAGGTATCCCGGAGAGAAAAAAGCACTGCTCGCTGATGGGGATTACCGGTTTGCGGGGGGCGATAGAAGATTTTCTCAGAAAAGGCATGGTAAAGCCCGGGAAGACGAATGAAAAGAGTGTATCTTGATCACAATGCGACTACCCCCCTGGACCAGCGGGTGCTGGAAGCAATGCAGCCATACCTCGGGGAATACTTTGGTAATGCTTCGAGCCTCCATTATTATGGACGCCGGGCACAGCAGGCACTTGAAGCGTCGCGAGCGCAGGCGGCCAAACTGATCGGGGCGCAACCGGATGAGATCATTTTTACCAGCGGCGGGACGGAATCCGACAATATGGCGCTCCGGGGGATCGCCTATTATAAAGGAAGCGGGCATATTATCACCTCCTCCGTCGAGCACCACGCGGTATTGAGAACCTGCGGCATCCTGGCCGGAAACGACTTTAGCGTCACCTACCTCCCGGTTGACCGCCAGGGCTTGGTTGATCCGGATGAGGTGAAACGTTCAATCAGGCGCGACACCATTCTTATCAGCGTGATGCTTGCCAACAACGAGACCGGCGTCATCGAACCAATCCCGGAAATAGGCTTGATTGCCCGGGAACGCGGAATCCCCTTTCACTGCGACGCCGTCCAGGCAATGGGGAAAATG
The DNA here is from genome assembly GCA_964459295.1 of uncultured Thermodesulfobacteriota bacterium. GTDB lineage: Bacteria > Desulfobacterota > WTBG01 > WTBG01 > WTBG01 > CAZWCD01. The sequence continues at coordinate 12,246 of CAYWLT010000044.1, read as the reverse complement.
CCGGTGGATGTGGGCGCCCTGCATGTCGACCTGCTCTCGCTGTCGGCGCACAAGATTTACGGTCCCAAGGGGGTCGGCGCCCTGTTTGTAAAAAACGGGACGAACCTTTCGCCGTTGATAACCGGGGGGCATCACGAAAGGGGTTTAAGAGCGGGAACAGAAAATGTGCCGGCTATTGTCGGCTTTGCCCGGGCGCTGGAAATCGCCGCGGATGAACTGGATATCTACCGGGTGCAGGTGCTTCATCTGCGAAACAAACTGGAATCGAATCTGCTCACGGGCATTGAAGGGGTTACCCTGCACAGCGCAAGGGCGGACAGGCTTCCCCATACCAGCTGTATGGGGTTTGCGTCGGTTGAAGCGGAATCCATTCTCCTGCACCTGGATCTCAAAGGGATTGCCGCCTCCTCGGGTTCCGCCTGCACCACCGGTGAGCCTGAACCTTCCCATGTCCTCACCGCAATGGACGTGCCGCCCGAGATTGCGCAGGGGACGATCAGGTTTTCCCTGGGCAGGGAGAATACCGAAGAAGAGATTGCTTATACTGGTGAAGTGCTCAAGGCCGCGGTGAGCCAGCTGCGTGCGATATCTTTCCCCTGGCAGGAAGCCGGCAAAAGAATCGCCATCACCGGCGGTATGAACTTTTAGAGGGTGCAAGGGCGATGCTTATTGATAAATTAAAAAACGCCGCGCTGGAAAGAGCGGCAGATAAAAAAATTTCCGATGTCCGAATCGGGCTCGGCTATACCGGGGTTATGCTTGACGACGGAAGCGCCGGAGTGGCCTATACATTCAGGAATCAGGCAGGGCATTGCTGTTCGGCATTGCATAACGAGCAACTTGCAGAAAGTTCGGCAGCAGATGTGGTTGATCGGATCTTTTCCGGCAATCTCATTGAGCGTACCGTCGGCCTTGCAGCAGCCAACGGTTTGTTCAATGTAGACAGGCTGGAGGAACGGTTGCAAGGGTATCGCACGGAGCATGGAGACCTCCTGGACACGATCACCATAACCAAGGAAGACCGAGTCGGAATGGTCGGCTTTTTTGCGCCCATTTTGTCTACCCTGAAAAAACGGGCGGGAGAAGTCTTTATTTTTGAAAAAAACCCGGATCGGGCAGCCGGCCTCTATTCTGATGAACAGGCCAAGGACCTGCTGCCCTCGTGTTCAGTGGCAATCATAACCGCAACATCCATTATTAATGACACCTTCGTCAATATCGCACAGGCCGCCCGTAATTCCCGCGTCATTGCGGTGCTCGGCGCGTCTACCCCGCTGGTACCGGATATTTTCAAGGACTATGGGGTAACCCATCTTTCCGGTGTCATCATTACCGATGCGGCATCAATCCTGCGGGTGATCAGCGAAGGCAAGGGCATGCGGTTTTTCAAGGGTTATATCAAGAAGGTGAATGTCGTCGTGTCCTCTTAGCCCCCCCTGCTGCAGCATGGTTTCGTTTACCGGTCAGCCAGGTGGCGCTATGGTGAAATCACTCTATAAGACGTGCATGGCACGGGAAAGGAACGGTTATGCCTATTTATGAGTACGAATGTAAATCCTGCGGGAAAGCGAGTGAAATAATTGCGTCCGGTCATGCCGCCATGGGGGAAGTGTTATGTCTACACTGCGGCAGCCCCGAGCTTGAAAAAAAACTGTCGGTTGCCTCAATTCCCAGAATGCCGGCGCGCCCTGCCGGCAAAACCTGCTGCGGACGGGACGAAAGCTGCGGCAGTCCATCCGGGGGGGAATGCTGCAAGAAATAATAGGCTGAATGCGACAGAGGACATGCAGCATCATTGAAAACGGGCGAATCAAGAAGATGCGGGTGCGAACCCGCTTTCAGAGGTTTTGTCGTTAATGAATGTACGGATAACCATTCTATGCGAAAATTCCGTTTCCTCCCCGCTTCCGGTGCTGGGCGAACACGGTTTCGCTGCCTTTATTGAAACCGACCAAGGCAACTACCTTTTCGATACCGGCCAGGGATTATCGCTGTCCCACAATGCCAAATATCTCAAAAAAGACCTTTCCACGATTAAAAGCGTCTTCATCAGCCACGGTCACTATGATCACACCGGAGGGCTTACCCATGTGTTGAAGGTAAAAGGGCGCGTCCCGGTTTTCGCCCATCCCGACATTTTCGCCAAAAAATATGCGGCAGTGAAAACCAACGGCCGTGAAAGTAAAAAGTACGTGGGAATGCAGCATGAACGCGGCGAACTGGAAAGACTGGGTGCGCAATTTGCCCTGGATACCACATGGAGGGAAGTGGCGAAGGATATTTTTTTGACCGGTGAGGTCCCGCGTATCACTGATTACGAAAAGGGAGATGCCCGTCTTCTGGCGGAGAAGGAAGGCACAATCTTTCCTGATCCCCTTCTGGATGATCAGTCACTGGTGATAAAAACCAGTCAGGGATTATTAATTGTGCTCGGCTGTGCCCATGCCGGCCTGATCAATATCATGCGGCACATAAGCGGGTATTTCAGGCATGACCGGATTCACATCATTGTCGGAGGAACTCATCTGGGTTTTCTTACCAATGACCAGCTGGATAAAACAATTGTCGATTTAAAGAACTTTGATTTCCGGCAGCTGGGGGCTTCCCACTGCACGGGACCAAGGGCGTCAGCAAGGCTTTTTCATGAGTTGGGTGACCGGTTCTTCTTTGCCCACGCGGGAACAAGTACCGATGTGTAGAAAAATCCCTCGTTATCGGTAATATCGTGCGGATGTCATTCTGCGGTTCGACCGCAGAATCCAGTTGCTATTTTCTTTGATCCACGAAACAGATGGGTGTTTTGTAACAGCCTGACAGTGAGATGAAAACGCAACGTGCTGCTATAAGAAAAAGGATCCTTCGAATCAAACCCATCGGTATTATCCGCTCCCCTTTTAAAAAGCTGGTGGGTATGCCCATACAGGCGGCCTTTTCCAAAAAGGGCAATGGAACCGTGGAACTGTTGCCTGAGTTCAGGCAGGGGCTACAGGACCTCGAGGACTTTTCTCACATCATGCTTATCTATCAGTTCCATAAGTCAAAGGGCTATCGCCTTCTCTGCCGCCCCTTTTTGGACGAAGTGCAAAGAGGGGTATTTGCCACGCGCGCTCCCGCCCGGCCCAATCCCATAGGAATTTCCATAGTGAAAGTAAAAAGGATTCGTGGTAATAAGATCGAGGTGGCTTCGCTGGATGTTTTGGACGGCACACCTCTCCTTGACATCAAACCGTATGTTCCCCGTTTTGACGCTCCGACCCGAAAAGCGTCGGATGGTTTGAAAAGGCCTTGGGAAAGAAAAAGGCTCGACTCAAGGCGGACAACCGATTTGCCTCTATAAAACGGAAATAATAATCGGAATGTTGTGGCGTGCGTAAACAACCAACACGTTAAACAAGGACCACCTGTATGATGATAAATTCAGTACTGGACGCCATGGACAAGACACCTCTGGTGCGACTCAAGAGGATGTCTTCAGGCAACGTATTTGGTAAGGCGGAGTTCCTTAACCCCGGGGGGAGCATTAAAGACAGGGTAGCCAAGCACATTATTGAACAGGCAGAAAAAAAGGGGGAACTCAAGCCGGGGATGACCATAATTGAGGCCACTTCCGGAAATACCGGGATCGGACTGAGCCTTGTCGGCGTGCAAAAGGGTTACCCGGTAATCTGCGTGATGCCTGAAAACATGAGCGTGGAGCGAAGAAAAATCATCCAGGCATTCGGGGGAGAGATTGTCTATACCGCCGCTTCAGAAAGTCTGTCCGGCAGTTTAAAAAAGATGCGTGAAATTATTCTGGCGGAACCGGAAAAATATTTTGTCGCCAACCAGTTTGCCAATCCGGACAATCCGGAAATCCATTATATGCAAACCGGACCTGAAATCTGGGATGATATGAATGGAGAGATTGATATCTTCGTCGCGGGCGTGGGGAGCGGCGGAACGCTCCAGGGCATCGGCAAATTTTTAAAGGAAAAAAACCCGGGTGTTAAAATAGTTGCGGTTGAGCCCAAAAACAGCGCCGCCCTCCTCGGCAGAGAGCCGGGGCTTCACCAGATTCAGGGGATCGGTGACGGATTTGTCCCTGCCGTCCTGGATTTAGATCTGGTGGACATGGTATTCACCGTGTCTGATGAGGAGGCTATAGCAACCACACGCAGGCTTTCAAAAGAAGAAGGGCTGCTGGCGGGCACCTCCTCCGGCGCCAATGTTTTCGTGGCGTTGCATATGGATAACGGCCGCAATAAAGTCGTAACCATCCTGCCCGACCGGATTGAAAGGTATTTCAGCACCGCCCTTATTTGAGCCGAGACAGGGGTGTGATGACCAGGGAAGAACTCTTGCGAACACTTAAAGAAGGTCTCGAAGTAAAAAAAGAAATCGTTGCACTCAAGGCAGTACAGGAACCGCACCGCGGCATCCCGCCCTGTAAAGACCGGGCCATTCCGGGCATGTGCGCGCTGCTGGGGGAAATCCGCAGGAAGGCACGGCCTGGTATGTGACCCGGAAGAATTTCGGATGAATTATTGCCCGCCGCTGTAATCACGAAGAATTATACGCGACCTTGACAAAGCATGCCCCTCCATCATACAGTGTCTTCCGGCGACCGGACGGATCCGGCCGGAGGCATAAGAAACAGCACTGAATGTTTTGCCTGAAAGGAGGTACGCCATGGCGACAACACGGGAACTTTCCAAGTCGGCAGTGAGAAGGAAAATCATGGATTTCCTGAACCGAACATCCGGCCGGGTTGACGCAAAGCCGGGGAAGAAGAGCTGCGGCATGATTCATAAAAATGCCCTTGTGCTTGCCACTTCCGCAAAAGACATCCCCCGGGCCACCGTGCTGGAATTTTTTAATGAAGGCCTTTCGTTCTACATTTTCGGGGAACCCGGCGGCAAGATTGCCAACATAAAAAGAAACCCCCGGGTGTCGGCGGTCATATATGAGCAGCCGCTCGACCATTCAAAACTTCAGACGAGTCTTCAGATTTTCGGGAAGGCCTCGCTAATCAATATCCGCAATAATCCAAAACTGTACCGCGCTAAAGCGAAAAAATACAACATCACTTATATAATGAAAAAGCTTCTGTCCCCTTCGGTCAAGGATCTCAATCTCTCAGGAGAAGCATTGGAACAGTTCTACAAGAAGGGCTTTGAGTCGCTCAATATAATAAAAATTACGCCAGATCACATTATCTTAAAGGAATACCATACCGATTTTTCCTCCAAAAAGCATGTCTGGCAAAATAATGGACGGTGAGGGGATGGAAACCAGCAGGTTATGGGAAAGGTAATCCAGGTGGCTCAAAAGGCACAAAGGGGAGGACTCTTCAGCCGCAGCGCCATTATTATTGGGAAGCGGTGGAACGGCGGCATCTCGTGCCGAAAGCCCACAGAGCCCTGGTTGCCGCATCAAACGCCCTCCCCTTTTGAGCCGCGAATCAGATGGGGGTTTTCAACCGCCGGCAAGCGGATCATTTTCTGTTCACCCCAAAAGAACCGATTTCCGCGGTTGAGCTGCAGAAGGACCGTTCTGTAGCAATGCAATTTGCGTCGTTGGCGGTGCCCTCGCAGGGCATCGGGGATTGGCAGGGGGTATAGAGACAATGTCCGAAATCATCGGGATATGCGGAAGCGCGAGAAAAAAGGGCAACACCGGCCTGCTCTTGAAAGAGGTACTGCAATCCACCGGAATGGAAAGCGAATTGATCTTTCTTTCCGACCTCACCATCGGTTTTTGCACCGGCTGTTTGAGCTGCAGGAAAAACCAGGGCCGGTGCCCTAAAGATGATGACATGCAACTGCTGCTCGACAAAGCCCTTTCATCCAAGGCCATCGTGCTGGGTTCCCCCAACTATTACTACGATGTGTCAGGTCTGATGAAAAACATGATTGACAGAAGCATTGCCTGGTGCTATCTCGGCGTCGGGGAGGATACCGGTACGGAATGGCACGGTTGGCGGCCTTTCATTGACAAGATAGGCGGCTTTGTTATCGCGCAGGCGGCATACGGTGGCGAGAAGGCCCTGGAAACACTCAACTGTTTTGCCGAGTGGACAGGACTGAAGCAGGCCGGATCGGTAGTCGCCTCGGTCGGCGCCCAGTCCATAAAAGATTTTCCCGAATACGGTGAGCAGGCGAGGGCGCTTGGCGCGGCAATCCGAGAAGCGGTCATGAAAAAATAATTTTAAATTAATGCAGTCGCAAGCTTCAGCCGGCAGTCTCGTATGACAGAATGGGGGGCAACGACCCACAGGCAGAGCGGGGAAAAGACATGAGAAAACACCGCAAGCTAAAGCCTGCGGCTGCATAAGTTAATGCGCCTGAACCTTCTGATTTTGCTGAAAACGGAAAACCGTCAACTGTAAATTTTCCCCCTGATCCCTGTACCCTGTTGTACCTTGGTGGTGGCTAAAAGATCCCTCCTATTTGCGCCACATGCTATTTAGCGGGCTCTTTCAACCGCCTGCTAGATGACTGCTCCAGTTTTATATCATCATGCCAGAAAAATAATCCTTCTTGACTAGATCTCCCATTTTAGGATAATAAACGGGATGAGAGACTTGTGACGGGGGATGGGCGATCTGCGATGGGGGAGGCATTTTCACAACATTCGATCGCAGGTGTCATGCCACTGAACTTCACCGGCAAACCGACTGGGGCTGGTGGAGGCGGATGATACGATGAAAAACATGACCAACGAAGAGATGGACCACCTGCTCAACACGGTCGGCGACGGGGTGCTGGCCCTTTCAAGCGGTGATGTTCCTTATTGTATCCCCTTCGGCTTTGTTTATATAAATAACATGGTTTACCTGTCGCTTTTCCCCATGGGAAGGAAATGGGAGATTATTAATAAGAACAACCGGGTGTGCTTCAATGTGTTTTGCTGGAATGAGGATCACAGCGAGTGGTCGTCGGTTGTGATTGACGGTAGAATAGTGCGGGTTGATAATCTCCGGGAGATCGAGCGTGTGGTAAAGGCAAATATGGACAAGATTGGATTGAATCCCGCCACCTACCTGGACAAGCGGATGGCCATATATAGGAAAACCATGGATAATCCGGCCGCCCTCAAGATATTCAGGATTGAGACCGAGCGCATAGGCGGGAAAAAAATGAAAACATTGATAGGAAGCTAGTCCGCAGGGAAGGCCTGCTAAAAACCCGAGGGTAAACGACATGAAGAAAAACCGTATCAAGAAAAAGGACAGCATAGTTAAAGCAAAGGGGAAAATCGGGGTTCTTATTCCCGGGCTAGGGGGGGCGGTAAGCACAACCTTCTTGGCCGGTCTAGAGGCGGTGAAGCAGGGTCTCGCCAAACCTTTTGGCTCCTTAACCCAGATGGGAACCATCCGGCTCGGCAAGCGGGATGAGTATCGGGTCCCCATGATTAAAGATTTTATCAACCTTGCCTCGCTCCGGGATTTAATGTTTTGCGGTTGGGACGTTTATGCGGATAATTGCTACGATGCGGCTGTAAGGGCCGGAGTTCTCGAGCGGAGTCTAATTGAGAGCGTTAAATATCCGTTGCAGCAATTAAAGCCGCTTCCAGCCGTGTTTCGCAAGGAATTTGTCAAAAATCTTGACGGCACTAACGTCAAGCCGCAGAAAAAGCACCTGGATCTGGTTGGGGCGTTGAAGGATGACATTCAGAGCTTTAAGAAAAAAAACGATATTGACCGGTGCATCATGATTTGGTGCGCCAGCACCGAGACCTATCTGGCGCCCCGGGACGTACACAGCAGCATCGCCAAATTCGAAAAGGGTTTGAGAAAAAATGACCCGGCGATTTCTCCAAGCATGCTTTATGCCTACGCGGCGATAACCAGCGGCATACCCTACATCAACGGTTCGCCCAGCCTCACGGTGGATATTCCCGCGATGGTCCAGCTTGCCAAAAAACATGAAGTGCCGATAAGCGGCAAGGATTTTAAGACCGGGCAGACGCTGATGAAAACCATTCTGGCACCGGGATTGAAAGCACGTCTGCTGGGCCTTGAAGGATGGTACTCCACCAACATACTCGGCAACCGGGATGGAGCGGTTTTGGATGACGCGGGCTCCTTCAAAACCAAGGAAGAAAGCAAGCTGTCCGTGCTTAAGCAGATACTTCAGCCCGATGTGTATCCCGATCTCTATGCAAATTTCTACCATAAAGTGGCCATCAATTATTATCCGCCGCGGGGCGACAATAAAGAGGGGTGGGATTGCGTCGATATTTTCGGCTGGCTGGGATATCCCATGCAGATAAAAATCAATTTTCTCTGCCGCGACAGCATTCTTGCCGCACCGGTTGCCCTTGATCTTCTGCTGTTTATCGACTTTGCAAAAAGAAGCGGCTTAAGCGGCATCCAGGAGTGGCTGTCATTTTATTTTAAGAGTCCGATGCATGCGGAGGGACTGTACCCGGAGCACGACCTTTTTATCCAGCTGATGAAGCTGAAGAATACCCTGCGGTTTCTCATGGGCGAGGAGCAGATAACCCACCTGGGATTGGAGTATTATATCGATTGATATGCATGCACACCGCTACATGGGAGTCAGGCCATGAAATACTGTCCGGTATGCAACGCTGAGTATCGTGACATCATCGATATTTGCTCGGACTGCAACGAGCGGCTTATAAGCCGAGGGGAGTTTGAGAGGCGCAGGGTGCGGGAGGAGCAATTTCAGCGCGACACAACAAACCTGGTGAAGGTGTTCACGCTCAAGAACAAATTCGAAGCGGACTTAATCACCCGGGAACTGGAAAAAGCGGGCATTACCGTCATGATACGAAACTTCAGGGATACCGCCTATGATGGTATTTACATTCCCCAGAAGGGATGGGGGGAGGTGCGGGTGCCCGAAAAGGATCGGCAACCGGCCATGGCACTGATATCGTCTCTGGAAGATGATTTAGAGGCGGGCAGGGTAAGCATTTCAGATAATGATGCTATTGTTACCTGCCCTTTTTGCGGTATTGAACTACTGCCGGAAAGCAAGACCTGCCCCGGCTGTAAAAAAACCCTCAGCAACGGGGTGTAGCGGTTTGAATCGCTGTACCATCAACAATCAGGGATGAACTGAACTTTCAGCAGAGGATTCTTTAGGAACGCTGCTTTCTACGCTGCTTTCTACACTGCTTTCCTTTTTTCTCTCCTTCTTTTTCCCGTTGCCGCCGTCTTTTTTCCCGTAATCGGTTACGTACCAGCCGGTGCCTTTCAGCTGAAAAGAACAGTTGGAAACTAATTTTTTAACCTTACCCGAGCAAAAGGGGCATGAAGATAAAGGCTCCTCGGTTATTTTTTGCATATGCTCAAAACATTTTTCACAATCCAAGCACTGGTATTCATAAATAGGCACGATCTTTACCTCCTGTATATTTTTAGCACTCTTCGCTTTTGAGTGCCAGATTATAATAATTCTTTTATTACTTGTCAATGGTTATGATGAACCCTCCTGCCTGGGTTTGTAGTATGACATATAAACAGGGGTGGATTATTTTCCTTTCTTAAGCCGGGCCATTCCTTTAACCACAAGGCCGGCGATGAGGCTGATGCTTACCAGGACCATCAATGATGAGGAAAAGATAAGGGTGACAACAATCATGGGGTCCTTCAAATCAAATGAGAGCATGAGCAGGTAAATACCGAAAACAAGGAATAAAGTTAACAGTACGACCAGGAGAAAAAGACCTAACCACCAGAAAGCCGGCTTTATCATGAATATCTGCAACCCTTGGTAAGGAACGGCAAACCATCTTGGCAGGCCGTGCGGTGAAGCATGCGGTCTGCGGGCCAGCGCTGTAAGATATGCAAGGCGTCCGAATTTTTCCGCCATTAAGCCGGAGGCGGGGCGCTCTTTATTGAGGCCTCTATGGCTTCTGTCAGACAGTAAGGTTCATGGCATAGCTTATTGTCGGCCATGACCTTTTTATCTTTTATGACAATGATCCCCTCCGATAAGATTTTTAAGGTTTGGACAATCAGCGGTATTTCTCTCATGACACCCCTTCTTCTTATTTCTTTGAACAGTGGATTTTTCTCCCCTTCTTTCCTAATGATCATTTCCAAGCCATTGTTTTCCTTCAGCGCCCGTTCGTAATCATCCCATAACGGGTTGGTTGCGGTGTCTCTGATGGGGAACATACAGTAGGTGAGACGGGGTCCTTTGTCAAGTTCCGGGGTTACCAGGTGCATCATTACCCCGCTCTCCGAGGCCCTTTCTTCCATGAGCTTCCAGATGACTTCCTGCCAGGTTCCGGCGGGTCCGTTCGGTGCCGCCGGATGCAGATTGATCAGATCATACGTGTGGCACATCTCTTCGCCGACTATGAGCATATAGCCGGCAAGCACAATGATATGAGCCGAAAAAGGGGTCAATCGTGCCATAACTTCCCGGTCGTACTCCAGCCTCCACTGGTTCATAACCTCAGGATTTTGCTTTCCCTGTTTTCGCATGGCGGGTTTAAAGGCCCGCGATGAGCAGGTCACCAGGTTGAGCCCGTAATCCCTGACCATCCGGATATAAAGGTCGCTCCCTTCCGCCTCACCCTCCCCGCGGCTGCAAAATACATAGGAGACACGAGCCTGGATCTGACCGACAGCTATCGCATCCATGACAAATTTCAGGAGATTGCGTGATCCGGGACCACGACCGGTTGAAAACCATCCGATGGTATAATTCACCAATTATTTCTCCTTCAATCAGCGATCGGAAAGCGGGAGCGCAACACGAGCAGGATGTCTTTAAAAGAACCGGCTAGGCGCCGGGGTTGGCGGAGTTGCTTTTTACCAGGGAAACAATTTTTGGAAGGATTTCTCCCGCCTTTCCCTTGATGAAATAATTGCTGGTATAGCCGGTGAAGGCGGTTGCCTCGATATTTATTTCGATGATGGTTGCCCCATGGGATTTGGCGATATCCGGCAAACCGGCTGCCGGCTGAACCTCGGCTGATGTGCCAATCACCAACATGACGTTGCAGCTTCTTGCTTCCTGATTGGATTGGGCAAGGGCCTGGCGGGGTATGGCTTCTCCAAAGAAAACAACATCGGGCCTAATGACGCCGCCGCATTCACAGTGCGGGGGGAGGGTTTCCAGGGAAATCACCTCGGCTTTGATTTTTTTGCCACATTCCATGCAATAGGCATCCCGATGATTTCCGTGAAATTCAATGATATTTTTATTCCCCGCCTCGTGGTGAAGCCCGTCAACATTCTGGGTTATGATTGAACTCAAGCAGCCCAGGCGCTCAAGCTCGGCCAGGCTTACATGTCCGGGGTTTGGTTTTGCCTTGAGGATTTCTTTTTGCATTTCGCTCAGCAGGATCCAGGTCTTACCGGGATTTCTTATTAAAACATCAATGTAGGCATATTCTACCGGGTCATATTTTTCCCAGATACCGCCCTTACCTCGGAAAGGAGCAATGTTGCTCTCAACCGACATGCCAGCTCCGGTAAGAGCTACCACCTTTTTTGCCTTCAAAATGTCCCGCGCCGCCCTGGAAATGAGTTCCTCGATCACCGCTTTCCCTCCCCTGAAGAGGCATACATCTTATTCATCATCCAAAAACTTGTAATCTTTTAAGAGCTTTTTCTTGGACTCGTATTGTTCATCCATCCGATAGTAATAAAAATTTTTTATGTAATGACTAATATCTCCATACATCTGCCGCCAGGTTTTCAGCGTGCTGTTTTGCTTTGCCAGCACATACTCGTCTATGATAACTTGAATTTCCTTAAGCAGAAGCTGTCGCATTTCTCGATCAAGTTCTTCATACTGTTCAGCAGAATAATCGATTCTTTGCTGTTTTTTTCTCCGACTTTTTAATTCATCTAGAATAATTTTGTATAGTTTTGACCTGACCTGTTCGTCAATACTGATGTTTAGGTCATCTCCACTCTGTGCCACTATCAATTTTTTATACAGCAGATCAATTTGTTTCATCACATTAAACGGGTCTGAAAATTGCCATGAATCATTTTATAACCCAAATTTCAAGCATTTTCAACACCAAAATGCACCATGAAGCGAGGTGTGCGTATAGTCGATTTTTCGTCTTAATCGTTATTATATTGACATTTATAAATTTAACAATACACTATAGTCAACAATTTGGCCATTTCTATAATTTGTGTCAATATAATATCCTTAGAATGATTTTATTGATCACCTGATCGAGGAGGTCTGTCAAATATGATAAAAAGAATTCTCGTAGCCGAAGATGACAAGTCGGTAAGAGACACCATGGTTGATTTGCTCT
>CAYWLT010000043.1:0-14777 GCA_964459295.1 uncultured Thermodesulfobacteriota bacterium | reverse complement strand
AATTCAATAAACCGTATTTTCACCTCAAAAAAATGAATTTTTAGAGGTGCCCTAATATCAATCTACAAGGTGCGTTTTATAGGTTTTTTCTATATTTTATAATTATATCGCTTGGAGGGATAGCATGGCCCGACCCCGAATAAAAATTCGAATAACCCCGAAGGAATAGGTGTAAAAGACCCTTTTGTGCGGCACGCCGGTGCCGTGTCGTTGGTCATGGCCGGGATTTAAGGGGAGGAGGTTATGAAGGCAAAAAATCGTCTGAAGGGAAACAGCAGGCTCAGGAGTTTTAGGAATTTTCTGAGAACCGGACATTGCGCACCCACGGTTATGCGCACCATGCTGGAGGTGTGGGGCGAGCAAGATAAGCGCATGATGCTTCCCGCATCCGGCTTGCCCGGGGGCATCGGCCTGACCAAGGCGGAGTGCGGAGCGGTGACTTCCGCCATCATGGCGCTGGGAATGCTCTACGGGGACGAAAGAGGAAACGACCATCTTCCAAAGGTCATCAGCATTGGACAAAGATATGTGAGCCGGTTCAAGCAGGTGAACGGCAGTGTCAACTGCGGCGAAATATCAAACAGCCCGGCGGATATGCGTCCCTGCGTCAAAGCCATGTGCTCGGCGACGGGAATGCTGATAGAGCTTATTGCTGAAAGCACGGAGAATCGTGCGCCGGGCATGGACCGCGAAAAAGCGGAAGCGTGCAAAGGCCTGCTGCAAGTATTTTCAGATGGCGGGTTTCACTGCTGTCACCGCGTATTGCGCCAATTGAGCCCGGTCATGCGGATTGATGAAGAACTGCTGCGCGCATCCTGGGGTTTCCTCGGCGGAACCGTACTTGAAGGATTAACCTGCAGCGCTCTCACCGGCGGCGTCATTGCCATTGGTCTGAAGTGCGGCGGGATTGAAAACAGTTACCTGAGGGTGGCACGGATGGCGGCATTGATGATCGCCGGATCAGACGCGGTCTTACAGGATCATATCAATAAGGCCAATCGCGCCATGCGCTTCAGCAATACATTGGCCCGGCAGTTTAAGCGGCAATTCGGAAGCACCCGGTGTCGAGAGATTATCCGCACCGATTGCTCCACACCTGACGGTGTGGAAACCTACCGATCCGGCAAGATCATAGACCGATGCCGCAATCTCACTGATTACGTTGCAGAACGTGTCGGGTCAATAATCGATGAACTCTGATGCGACCTTACAAACTCGGGCCGCTATGGATGGTGCAGACCCCGCTTCATCGCGGCATAGGTCTCCCGATCTTTCGCCGCCAGGGCGGATGCCCGGCTGACCGCATTCGGCAATACCTCATCTGCCGCGCATGCCTCATCAACGATGCCCAGGCGCATCGCCTCCTCTCCTCCGATGCGCCTGCCGGTTAAAAGCAGGTCACGCAGCACCGGGGGCGCCAGCTTCAGCCGTAAAAGCGACATCATCCCGGCAGGCAGTGTCACCTTCAGATCAATCTCGGGAAGGCAGAAAAACCCCCGGTCGGCGCGCATGTACCGGAAGTCGCACGCCAGCGCGATCATCGCCCCCATCCCGAAGCTATGCCCGTTGATCGCCGCGACCGTCGGCAGAGGAAAGCCAAGCAAGCGCGCCAGCAGATCGACCGCCCGGTCCATGAGCAGTTGTTTTTCGTCGGCGGAGGCCTGGGCGACATATTCCAGATTAAAGCCGGTGGAGAAGGTTTTGTCTTCGCCGGTAATCACCAGGCAAACACCCCCGGCGGCATTTTGTACCGTGTCCAGCGCGGCATGGGTCTCGGCAATGAGGTTCGGCGTGAATGCGCCGTCCGCTTTGAAGCGGAGGATATATGCCGGTGGATTGTGTTCAAGCGTAGAATGGTTCATGGCGGTTTTACTTTCCTATGGGTTTGATCTTTTTCAGGTTATCTGAAGTGCTCCCCCGGCGCGCGCCCCGCTTCCCCTGGGTCGCCACTTGAACCAGATTATCGTAGCGCGTATAACCTTGCGGGATGGAAAACAGCGCGGCCTCCGGTTCGGTTGTTTCAATATTGCTGAAGGTAGTAATACTGGTGCCCGGTTTACCCCGGAGCGGCTTGAAATCAACCGCTATTTTTACGGGAAACCCTTTGAGGTTCTTCGCCAGCCATGCGGTAATATCATCCTTGGTGCCGTTTGCCATAGTCATCAGAATATGGATCTTTTTGCAATCGATGCCATCCACTGCCTCTGACCCGAGGTCTTCCTGTTTTTCAATCTTGGCCTTTCCGTCACGCTTTTTCTGCCATTGCCCGAGCATCTCCCGAACGTCATCATGATCGATTTTGATGTACGCTTCTTTCAGGGGGAAGATTATGTATGCCTGCTTTGCGAGCGGTTCATCCAGGATAAAGCAATCGACAAGCCTGATCGAATCCTTGCCCGGCACTTCCAGCTCGCCTTTGACGTCTACCCTGACATGGGAAAGGCCTTTTTTATAGATCTTGCCGTCAACCGCTACCGTCTTTCCCATCATGATGGTTGTGTTTGCCATGTCCGCCGACAGGGAGATATTTATGGTTTCCCAGTCCAGGTAGTCGGTGATGCGGGAGAGATCGATGCCCGCGGCATCAAGGACATTTTCAACCCCCAGGGTTTCGACGGTTTTCCCGATCCGGCCGAGATCGACCGCCAAACCCGCAGGCGGCATAAACAGTATGGCGACGCATACAACCAAAAATGTTTTTCTCATACACTTTTTCCCGCTGCAATTCATAAGGGGGTACGCTTTCATACCAAAGTTAGCACCTATTTCATTCCCGCCAACTTAGAATTTTAAGGGCGTCCCCTCTATCTACTATAGGAAAGTACCAATAGGGTGTCAATAATAATCAATGTCGAATCAATGGCAGGCTCCCTCGGCCGGAGATAAGCGCGGTCGCTTGCAGAAAAGGCCGTTTAAAAAGAGACGCTGCATTTCGCTTGATTTCAAGAAACAAAAATGGTTATGAGGTTGTGGTTTCTTTCACATCGGGTCGGGCCATGCTAACCAGTCAATATCATTTTCTTAAGCTCCCCGTACGCTGCCCAGAATGGCACGATAATGGCTTTTTTGAGGCTAAAAAAGCCATTATTCTTTTCGAGAACCTGGCATGAGCCGGGAGATAGAGGCTACACATTCTTTCACGCACTGTTTAGCGCGTGAACAGCTTCCGCTAAGTAAAATCATTTCCCGTACTTGGACGATAGCCGATCCTTAAGCTGTCCTCATTATCTTACATCCCCTTGCAGCGCGTCTTCCCGCCGCATTCCGTCTTAGAAATATTCCGACACAAAAAAACTGTTCTGACATCAACGTGCTAAGGCAAGCGCACCCGCGTTTTTCCGCCCTGGCACGCTTGTTGCCATACACTGGTTCAGCGATAGATTTATGATCTCCCTCTAACCCTGACCCTCTCTCCGGGGTGGTGGGAACCGGTTGGCTTCCTCCTGCCATTGCTAAACCAGAGAATCGATGAATTCCTTCTTCCCCTGCTAGAGAGGGATGGGGCGAGGGGAAAATAAACTATGGGGACAAAAAAATGACCTGCATCCTGCGCGGCGCCAACAATTGACATGCCGTGTGCATATCTGAATCAACGCAACCAGGACAAGGAGATGAGCGCATGGGAAAGAAGATATTGCTCATCACCCCACCTTATCACTGCGGGGTGGTTGAATCGGCGGGGCGGTGGGCCAACCTGGGGTTCCTCTACATCGCCAGCGAGCTGATCAAGCATGGACACAAGGTTGAGATTTACGATGCCATGGCCAGGGACCACACCTACGAGGACATCAGGCGGCGCATCAGGGAAGGACGGCCGGACATCGTCGGCTCCACCGCGTACACCGCCACCCTCCGCGACGCCACCCGGGTGCTCGCCCTGGCCAAATCGATCGATCCCCGGATCATCACCATCATCGGGGGCATCCACCCCACCATGATGCCCGAAGAAACCCTGCAACAGGGAAACGGGGCGATTGACTATATTGTCCGGTGGGAAGGCGAATACACCACCCCGGAACTAATCCAGGCCATTGAAGGCAGCATGAAGTTATCTGAGGTTAAAGGGGTCGCTTATCGGGAAGACGGCGGGATTATCATGACCCCTCAAAGAGAATTTATAGATGACCTCGATGGGCTCTCCCCCGCCTGGGACCTGCTGTGCTGGGACGACTACTACCTGAGCTTTCTGGAAGATGCGAAGGTGGCCCTCGTTTCTTCTTCACGCGGATGCGGCAACAGCTGCGCGTTCTGTTCCCAGCACCGATTCTGGCAGCAGACCTACCGCGCGAGGAGTCCGCGCAACTTCGTCGGGGAAATAGAGTATCTCTTTCATCGCTTCGGGGTGAACGCCTTTTTCATCGCCGACGAATACCCCACCTGCAGCCGCGAGCGCTGGGAGGCAATCCTGGATCTGTTGATCGAGAAAGACCTGGGGATCTATCTGCTCGCCGAGACCCGCGCCGGCGACATTGTCCGGGATGCAGACATTCTCTTCAAGTACCGCAAGGCGGGCATCATCCACATGTTTATCGGCGTTGAATCGGCCGACCAGGAAGTGCTTGACCGGTTCAAAAAATCCCAGACCTGCCGGGAATGCAGGGAGGCGATCCGCCTGCTGAATGAGCATCATATCATCACCGAGTGCTCTTTCATTCTCGGCCTGCCCCACGAAACGCCGCAATCGATACAGAAGACCCTTGATCTGGCGCGGCACTACAACCCGGACAACCCGCACTTCCTCATGCTCACTCCCTGGCCCTATGCCGACATGTATCCGGATTTGGAACCCTATATCGAAGACTGGGATTACCGCAACTATAACCTGGTGAATCCGGTCATAAAACCCTGCAACATGAGCCGCGAAGAGGTGTTCCGGGAGGCGTTGAGCTGCTACAAAAAGTATTACCTTGCCAAGATTCCCCAGTGGACCGGCCTGAAGGATGAGTTCAAAAAAAATCTGCTTTTTAAAGGATTGCGCGCCATTATGCAAAATTCCTTTTTGCGCCGCCACATGTCCGGCATGGCGCCCATGCCGGCGGAGGTAAAACAGGTTATGTCAAGCGGTGGATCAATTGTTGCGGAAAATACGGTATCGTGCTTCTGATCCAATTCACGATTGTGTAATGGATTCGGTTTTATATCTGTGACTGTCGCCCTGAACCAAGTGAAGGGTCTCATGCATTCCAAAACAAGCCCTACTTCGCGGAGTTTATCCTGAGCGATATTCTGAAATGCTTTGCTCTGCTCAGAATGACAAGAGAATAACCCAGAGAGACAAGAGAAGATGATCGGGAAATGAAAATCCATATACCCAAGCTTGACTGAATCAAAAATGTCTGTCGCACGGACACAGTATGAATCGGTTACTTAATCGTACCTTGACCCATATGGCATCCATCAATTTTACCATCATGCTGCTGGTCATGTTTTTGCTCACCATCCTGACCGATACCATGCAAGATGGGATCATCTCGTTTGTGAGGGGCGTTCGGCTGCCCGGGGGCAATGCCGTCGCCAATTGGCTCAACGGTTATTTTTCCGCCGAGGTGCACGACTCGCGGTGGTTCAAACTGCTGCTTGTCCTTTTTATCCTGAACCTGCTTGCCTGCATGACAAAACGCATGCCGGGAACGCTGAAGATGCTTGCCGCCCCCGCCTCTGAAGAAGCATGCCGCATGCCGGCCGCGCCTCTTTTTGAGGACAGGTTTACGGTGGCAGCGCTCCGTGCGGACTTCGAGCAGCGTCTCTACCATTTGCTGGCTGAAAGATTGTCCAGACCGGCAGTGTATCGCACCGCCGGGCGATCTGTTTTCTTCTCCCAGCGCGGCAAATGCTTCCATGGGGGATTTTACCTGGCGCACGGCGGTCTGCTCCTTGTGCTTGCCGGTGGACTGTTTGGTCAATCCGCGCTGTCGGGGGAGATGTTCCTAAGGGAAGGCGACGCCGATGACAAGGTCTTCTTCAACAAAAACGGCATTCCCTGCTTCGGAAAACTTGACTATCGCATCAGGCTGGATCGATGTGTGCCGGTCGATCCACCGGCCGGCGACGCCGATTCCGCCTGGAGAACCTATCGCAGCACCATCAGCATGCTGCGGGAAGGGACGCACGATGAAAAAGGAACGCTGGAGGGATACCGGACCCTGGCGGCGCATGGCATTCGCGTCGGTCAGTCACGCTCGCCCGAAAAGGACGGCCCCCAACTGACCCTGTCGCTCCGTGCCGGAAAGGCGGGTGGAAAACATAGAACATTTTCCCTCAGGCGCCATCAATGCTGCAGCATACCGGAGACCGGGAACGTCGTGCGGCTCAAAGAAGTCTTTGTAAGCGACGATTACCCGGGGGCGTCCCGTAAGAAGGCCGGGCGCGCCGCGTTAGCACCGTGCGCCGCCACGGTTGAGGTGTACGGGGATAACCGTTCCCTCATCCATAAATCGCTGGTTACCACGCATCCGGTCAGCCTTGAACAACCCGGACAGGAAGCATACGAGTTCCGCATCACCGGCGTCGAAAAAAATGACCCCTCATCCGATTGCATGCGCCTGCTCGTCTGCACTGAACCGGGGGGTAGTCTCATCTGGATCGGGGCGGCGATTGCCATTGCCGGCTTTTCCCTGATCTTCCTTCTTTCGCACCGCAGGATCCGGGTGGCCATTGAAAAAAGCGGCGACGGCTATTTCATAACCGTGGCCGGATGGACCAGCCGTAATCCGGATGGCCTGAAGCACTATGCCGGCCTCATCAAGGAGCTGGTCCGGCACTGCGCGGCGGCCTGATCCTTTTCACCGCTGCCCTTCCGGCGCTGCGCCGGTAAGGCTAAACCATCAGGGGAACATGAAATGAATGTAGCGCTATTCAGTGCCGTATCTTACATCTACCTTTTTTCGTCACTCGCCTATTGCGGCTATTTCTTTTTTCGCGTCGATGAAGTCGGAAAAGCCGCAACCGGCATTACCGCCGCCGGCATCTTTGCCCACACTGCCGCCTATGCGCTCCGGTGGTTTGAATCATATAAGCTCGGCATGGGGCACAGCCCGCTTTCGTTCTTTACCCTCTATGAAACCATCATCTTTGCCTGCTGGTCGCTCACCCTCATGTACCTTTTTCTCGAGCACCTTTTCCGCACCAGAGCGCTCGGTATATTCGTCCTTCCCTTCATCTCGCTGGCCATGCTCGGCGCGTCCGGATCGCTCGGCATGTCGTCCCGCATTGAGGCGCTGCCTCCGGTTCTCAAGGGGAATGTGCTGGCCTATCATGTTACCACCTGCATGATGAGCCTGACCGCCTTCCTGATCGCTTGCATTGCCGCAGGACTGCTGCTGCTTGCCACAAAGGCGCCAGGGAACATGCCGGCGCCTGCGGCATTGTCCAACCGGCTTCCCCTGCCGCAGGTGCTCGACGACATCTGCTATAAAGCCACCGCGGTGGGCTTTATTCTCTTCAGCATGGCCATGGCCACCGGCGCATACCGGGCCAAAATAATCTGGGGCCGCTACTGGAGCTGGGACCCGGTGGAGGCCGGCAGCCTCATCATGTGGCTTCTCTATGCGCTCATACTGCACGGCCGATATCAGCGCTGGTGGGGCGGCACCACCGGCGCCCTGCTGTCCATCGCCGCCTTTGCCGCCGCCATCTGTTCCTTTCTCATAGCGGCAAACCGGCTGATGACCAGCGCTCATTACCCCATACAATGAATTTTATGAATGCAAACCATATGCTCACACCGGCTCTTTTTCTTCTGATCGCTTTCGCCTGGTCCGTCGCATCGCCGGCCGATTGCCGCGCCGCACTCGCGGCGCGCGCGGTGACGGTGAAAGAAACCCAACGAGGCCGGGTCGTTTCAGCGGATGCACATGCTGAACCCTTCGACAACCTGCTCCGCGACCTGGGCAGCCAATGCGATATTCGCATCACCTGCCGGGGCGGTTGCCGCCTCAGCCAGCCCGTCAAAATTCATTTTCATAATCTCCCTCTCGAGCAGGCCATCAAGAAACTGATCAGGGCGGCCGGGATAAACAATTACCTCATCCGCTTCAGAGATGAGGACAGCGGTCAGCCGGCAATTACCGAGATTGTTGTATTCGGAAACCGCACCACGGCGACAGCCACGCTCAATCGGGCCGGAACCGGTGCAGACCAAAAACGGCGTGAGCCGGACGTTGCCGGTATGCCTCCGGCCGCGTCGCCTGATGCCTATGCAAAAAAGATTGCATCCATACAAGAACGTTACCCC
Source organism: uncultured Thermodesulfobacteriota bacterium (assembly GCA_964459295.1). Lineage (GTDB taxonomy): Bacteria > Desulfobacterota > WTBG01 > WTBG01 > WTBG01 > CAZWCD01. Next base: position 6,544 of record CAYWLT010000043.1, on the reverse strand, counting down.
TGGGATGACGAAGAAACTCGGGCATGGGCGGTCCATCTGCTTGAGGCCATGCCCGATGAGGTAAAAGATTTCGGCCTGGATCACCTAATGCACGAGCTGGACAAAGCCATTGAGTCGGAAGGTACGGCATCGGTAAACAACGAACTCCTGTACCGGGCAATTGAGGCGGCCGCCCCGCCCGGGGTGGCGCCGGCGATGATGCGGCAGGTCAGGAAATTAAGCGCGCGCTACCGGGACCGCGCCATCGATGGGAAACCGGACCCGTCCCGCGAGGGCCTGCGGCAAACCGGCCTGAGCGAAGGGAGGCAGTAATCATGTTTGCCGCTATTTCGGGATATTTCACGCTCTTTTACGGCTCCTACTTCCTCGGCCATTTCTGCATGTCCTTTGTCTACGGGTTGGGAGCGCCGGCAACGGGCGCCGCTGCCGCGGTCTTATGCGCCGCGGTGACGATTACCCTCTGGAAGGCGTCGGCATGCCCTGGAGATGGCAGGGAAGCGGTCTGGGGGATTTTTGCCGGATTTTTCCTCTGGTGCCTCCTCGGGGAGTTGCTGGAACACGAGGGCATCCTCTCGCTGGTGAGCCCCGCCGCCGCCGCCCTGCTTGTACCCTGCGTCCTGCTGATTGTGTATGTCATCTACCGATCCTTGCTGCCTGTCGGCCTGCGCTTCGCGCTGGGCCATTTTGGCTGTGTCTGGCTTCTGCATGCCGTTCTAGTCAATCAGGCGGAAATGCTGAAGCAGCACCACTCACCACTTCTCTCCTTTTCCGTGCCGGCGCTGGGTCTGGCGTTTCTGCTCATCGCGCTGCTCATGCTGGTTAAAACGGTCAGGGCGCGCAGCGATAATGCACGGCTGGCGTTTCTGCTGCCTTCATTCATTTTTTTCTGGGCGACCGTGGAAACGGCACAGGTGCTGGATATTGCACCTGATTATACCTGTTATGCCTATTGGAGCGGCAGCAAGGCGCCCGGATCCCGGTGCAGCCCGTTGGAGGAAACGATGGACCAACAGATAGCCGAGATGGGAAAACGGTATGCCTGGGAGGATCAACAGACGAAACATCGCGCCGACACCATGATCAGGGGACTGCCGTCCCCCCATTTTATTGACGACTTCAGGGCGCGGCTTGAGCGACAGTTGCCAAAGGGAGGGGGGGAACATGTGGATGAAAAGCTTTTCTACCGGATTATGGAGGAAAGTTTTGTTCATACAAGCGCGTCCGCCTTTGAGCAGGCGCTTACCGCATGTATCGGGCAATTCAAGTCAGCCGCCCTTTCCGGCCGGGCGCCCCAGCCGGACTGTGCCGCGTATCCCGGCGGCGGGTCTTCCCGGTTAGACCCGGACGGCACAATAGCTCTTATCAAGGAGCGTTACCAGTGGGAGTCGCTTTACACCCGTGAACTGGCCGGCTATCTCCTGAACCGATTTTCCATCCAGTTTCTCACCGGCAATGAATTTATAAAAAAACTTGATGACGTGCTTGCCCGGGAAAACACCGACCGGCTCGGTGAAACCCTCTTTTGCCGGGCAATGCAAGAGCATTTCGTCGCTACCTGCGGCAGGGTTTTCAAAAATCTTATGCAATCCCGGCCACCCGGCGGGTCTGCAAACCGTCCATCGTCGCGCAGAAAAGGAGAAACATCATGAGAGTTCTTTTAATCCTGGTATTGGTTGCCACTTCTATTATGCCCGGTGCGGCGGAGGTGCCGGTTGCAGAAGTAAAGCAGGCGGGGCAGAACCCTGAGATTGCCCGGCTCGAGGGAAAGGCGATTTATCTTCACGATCTCGATTATGATCCGGAGCGGCGATACCAGCTTGCATTGCATGCCGTGAAGGTGCGGCTCTACCGGGAACAGCAAGCCGCCCTGCGGCAGCACATCGACCGACGGCTTTTGGAAAAAGAGGCGGCGAAGCGAAACATCACCATCGAAGAGTTCATTGCCATGATCAATGAACAGGCTGAGGAAAAGGCCAGGGTATTGGAAGCGGACAAGGAATCCCTGTTTCAGGAGTTCGTTAAAAAAATTCAGCGGGACTTTCCGTCGTTTTCTCAAAGGACCGCAGCCGTGTCTCCACCCGGCCTGGCGCCTCCCGGCGGCAGCTCGCCGCTTCTGGAGGAGGTCAAAAACAAGGTGGTTGCGATGAAGCAAACCGCCGCTCGCATGGAAACAAAAGAGTCCTTTCTCCAGGGGCTCCGCGCGCAATCGCATATCGACATACTCCTGGAGCGTCCGCCGCTTTTTCGCCTGGATCTTGCCGCCGATGACGATGATCCATGGCGCGGTGAAAAAGATGCCGCCATAACCCTGCTGACCTACGTCGATTTTCAATGCCCCTACTGCAAAAAAGCAAATGCAACCCTGAAGGACCTGCTGGCAAAAAGGAAGGAGGGCATCCGGGTTGTGGCCAGGCACTTTCCGCTTTCTTCCCACCCGGACGCCGCCCCGGCCGCCCAGGCAGCCGCCTGCGCCGGTGACCAGGGACGCTACTGGGATTATCACGACCTGCTGTTCGAAAACCAGCAGGAGTTGGATGCGTCAAGCCTCGGGAAATACGCCGCACAGTTAGGGTTGGACGTCGTCCAATTCGAATGTTGTCTGGAATCCGGGAACCGGAAGGAGGCGGTCGAAAAAGATATGGCCGAGGCCACCCGGGCGGGCATCAATGGTGTCCCCGCCATGGTGATTAACGGATATTGGATATCGGGGAGCCCCGCAATCACCTACCTGGAAGAGGTGATTGCGGATATGGAAAAAGGAAAGGTACCGCGGGTGGAAGAAGCGCCGGGGAATGGATGATAACAACCGGCGCCGCCTGCTTGGTCAATGCCCCGCCGCTCCGTGCGCGCGGGAAAGGATTCGCGGGAGGCGCCATGCCGGGAGGAGGCAACAACCCGATAAAGCCGGGAGCATCGCTCGCATGAAAGGAGGTGATTCACATGAGGAAACGTACAATTGCATTGACACTGGCCTTAACCATTGCATGGACATGCCTGTCACAAACGGCATCGGCCTCCATTTTGCCGGGGCTGCCCAGTGATAAGAATTGCGGAGCCGCCTGCGATTGCACAAAATGCTGCGCGGATAATTTTAGCGCCTTTTACATCTACAGCATCGCCGGCACGACCGCCAAGGACTGGCGGGCGTGGTTCAACGCGGGGCAGCCGAAAGGTATCGGCTGTGATGAAATTGCACTGGTTGCCTGGTTTGCCACGACGACCATATGCGTGCTGGGCGGAGAAGATGTCACCCCCTGCCTGGCGTTGGCGTGGATGCTTTACTATATAGACCTGGTGCTCTGTTACAACACCTGCAAAGAAGGCATCTGCAATTGATTGGCACAAGAAGAGTCAGTGGGGCCGGCATATCCGGAGCCGATACATGCCCTCCGCCATTACCTTCTCTCCCGCGTGCCTTGATCCTTCCCGCCTGCCTGAGATGGTGATCTCTTCCGCACCTGTCTCGCTTCGGCATGGATGGCACACGGATATGCCGGCCCGCCATTAGGATAAATAGCTCTGTGTAGGGGCGACCGGCCGGTCGCCCCTACCTTCGTCGTTGTATAAGCATAAGGAGAATCATCATGAGGAAACAAGGTATCACCATTGTTTTCGCTTTTTATTTTACGCTGCTGTTGTGGGGAACTGCATTTTCTGAATCCCGAAACTATGCGCTGATTGATGAATGGGGCGGCTCGGGCTCGGCGGACGGTCAGTTTCTTTAGCCCTTCGGCATTGCCATAAACGACGACGGCCATTTGTTCATAACGGATCCCATGAATCATCGCGTTCAAAAATTCACCCCGGAGGGGGAGTTCGTTACCGCTTGGGGGTCGTACGGCCGCGAAGAAGGCCGGTTTATCGCGCCCCAGGGCATTGATGTGGACGGAGACGGCAATGTCTACGTTGCCGATTTTTTGAACGATCGCGTTCAAAAATTCACCCCGGAAGGTGAATTCCTTTCGGCCTGGAGCACAAGGATGAACGGATGGTGGCTCTACTCCACCCCCCGGGCGCTGGCGGTGGATAAAGAAGGGGGCTTTGTCTATGTTCACCACGCATCCCTCACCCCTCCCCATCGCTCTTACACCTGTATCCAAAAATTCACGGTTGATGGAACGTTCATGGATCAATGGCCGTTCACCTGGCTCGATGCGCTGGAGATGGCAACCGATTCAAATCATAACCTCTACGTGCCCGCAACCATCATAGGCCCGGTGCAGATTTTCAATGCCGCCGGTGATCTGGTCGATCAGATGCAAACCTGCCCTCCCGACGATGCCTTCTGCGTCGCAACCGGCATCGCGCTGGACAATGACGGTAATATTTATGTTTCTGACTCGCTCCACCACAAAATTAAAAAATTCACCCCGGATGGCGCGATTATCTCCGACATTACGCTTGAAGGTAAAGGCGGCTTTGGCGTCGAGCCTGCCCCCTATGGCCTGGCAATCGACAGCCGGAGCAACATCTATGTGGCCGACGCAGCCAACGACTGTATCAAAAAATATTCGCCGGTTTCCTCTACCACAACAACCGCCCCGGGCTGCCCGGTCGTGATTCTCTATGGAGAAAATTCACGGGAAACGGAATATCTCCGATTGTTCCGGGATGAGGTATTGATCCCCACGCAAGAGGGTCGAGCGCTGGTTGAACTTTATTACCATTGGGGCCCGCTTCTGACTCAGGCACTGGAGAATGATCAGAAACTTACAAGAACACTGAAGGCTTTGCTTGATTCCTTCCTCGCGGCGTCCAAAATTCGTTAGGAGCGGACTCCGGCCGCGAAAAAATGCCTGCTACCACAGACTGAATAGAGCCACAGAAAAACAGCGCTGGCTCGATCCGGCCACAGCCGGTTGGGTATATTATTATTTATTGAGAATGCCTGCTGATAATCCATTGATAATAAACACTTATTTGTGCAGAGCATGATGCCCGGTCCGTTATGGATCCGGGCATACTTCTTGCTGATTTGCCTAACAGATTCTTACCGGCTCGAATCTGAGAATTTTTCCCACCAAAATCTTTATAACCGGCGGGAGCGGTTTTAATCCGCGAATGCATCGCACCTGAAGGCGCTCCTACCGAAATTTCAAATATCTTTGGATATAGTTTGGTTCGAAAAGAAACAGGTCACTGTGAACGAAGAGCGCCAATCCCTCAAGATTGCCACACCGATAAATCTCGCAATGACTTTTTGTATATATAACCACCCGGCAATTATTCCATTAGCCCGGCGTTATCCAGGAAGATTGCAGCCACCGGCATTCCTATCTTGACTTAGCGCGGCCAGTTCTATATAAAAATAGACGTAAACGCATGCTGGATAAATCAAATGATAAAATTCCAATGACAAACAAAGCAGAGCAGGTCTTTGACATTTGAACTTTTTCGCTTTGTTTCATTTGAGCTTTGAGCTTTGACATTTGGGCTTTCCAGCTTTTTCATTTGAACTCTGGTTTTTGATATTTGTCATTTATGGTTTCACAGGATAAAAATGCCCCTTCATTCAATCGTACTCGCAAAGCAGGTCCCCGATACCACCGATATAACACCCCGGGCCATGAAAGCGGACGGGACGCTCAACCGCTCCGCCCTGCCCGCCGTCTTCAACCAGGATGATCTGCACGCGCTGGAAATGGCCCTCGCGGTCAAGGACGAACACGGCGGCACGGTAACGATCATCACCATGGGACCCTCCGCGGCCGCCGATATTTTAAGGGAAGCCCTCTATCGCGGAGCGGACCGGGCGATTCTTTTGACCGATCGGCGGTTTGCCGCGGCGGACACGCTGGCCACTTCCTATACTCTAAGCGCCGCCGTCAATAAAATAAAAACCTTCGATTTGATTTTCTGCGGCCGGGAGGCAAGCGACGGTAATACCGCGCAGGTGGGACCGCAGGTGGCAGAAAAATTAGGTATCCCCCAGATTACCTGCGTGGACCAGATCTGCAGTCTGGATGGCGGCCGCCTGGAGGCCAGGCGGCTCTCGGATGAGGGCTGCGAGCGGGTGCGGGCAATCCTGCCGCTGCTCATCACCGTCATCTCCGACAGCAACGAGCCAAGGCCGCCCGCTGCAAAGAGGCTGATGCGCTTTAAAAAAGCCCTCACGCCGGGCGAGGTGAAGAAACGAATTGGCGCAGAAGGTGCCTCCGATCAAATGTTCGAGTCGCGCTGCCGGGCTTTGAAGGATAGAGGATTGCTCATCGAGGAATGGAACGGAGATGACCTGGCCATCGACCCCTCCCGGTGCGGCCGCGCGGGATCGCCGACCTGGGTCAAGAAGATTGAGCGGGTGGTTTTAACCGGCGGTGAGCACAAGTCATACCCGGCGACCGATGAGGGAGTGCATCAGCTCATGCATGAGCTGATGGAGGAGCACACCTTCGGTTGAGGGAAAGGGAGTCTATGTGGCGCATGGGGAGGGGGCTTTTAACGCCACAACAATTTATCGGGCAGCTCACGGCACGACCCGGTGCCTTACGACTTAAACGGAAGGCAGGCAGCTTCATGAGACTTCGAGACAGGCCGATGCCGTGCG
>CAYWLT010000042.1:0-14957 GCA_964459295.1 uncultured Thermodesulfobacteriota bacterium | reverse complement strand
GGACCAGTTGAAGAAAATAAAAACACTTTTTGTGCCAGCGGTAAAATTTTCCAAGGACTATTCTGGAAAAGAGGAGATTATCAATCAACTTACGGAAGCCATACTACAGAAAAGAACCTGCCTGGTTACTTACCATTCATTTGCCGATGACCGGATAAAAGATTTCAGCATAAACCCACTGCACTTTTATGAACGGGACGGAGGCTTTTACATCTTTGTTCAAACTACCGCATACGGTGATATTATTACCCTGGCGGTTGAGAGAATTCAGAGTCTTGTCATAACCCCGGATTCATTTGAGTATCCCAAGTCCTTCGATCCCGAGTCCCTGCTTGATTCAGCCTTTGATCTGGTTTACGAAGAGCCTGCAGACGTTAAAATCTGGTTCTCCGTTGACCAGGCACGGTATATCAAGGAACGGGTATGGTCAAAAACTCAGAAGATTGAAGATCAGGAAGATGGGTCAATCATTCTCACCATGAGAACCGGCGGCATGTGGGACGTAAAGCGGTGGGTGCTCTCCAATGGCGCGCAGGCCAAAGTCTTGGAGCCGGAAAGTTTAAAGCAGGAAATGATGGAAGAGCTTAAAACGGCTTATGAGCGGTATGGGTGAGAAGTCGACAGTCATGGCCTACACGGAAATAAGTGGTTTCTATGGGGTCAGCCGTTCTCATGTAACGCTGCTATCTTCTCTCCGACAGGTTGCCGCTTGATGTATCGCTCAAGCCTAAGCGCATCGCTTCTCGATAACCCTTTGCTGACCGCCATCAGCTCAACCGGCAGACGTGACTTAGTATATTTCGCCCCTTTCCCGGCATTGTGCTTGGCAATACGATCCCGTGCCTCCTTCTCATACTGCCTGAACTGATCTGGGTTCTTAGAAAACATACCCATCTTGTCCTTCTGCTATTACCGTTCTTTCGGATTCGAAGCTATAGTAGCCAGGTTTGTATGTATCACGATGGCGATATAAGCTTTCCTGACCTAATCCACTATAGGGAACCTCTAATTATTCATTTTCTTGTCATTCCCCGACTTGATCGGGGAATCCATGTGTTTGATTTTTATGGATTCCCGCTTTCGCGGGAATGACAGAAAGAGGTTGTGTGGTGAATTTTTAGAGGTACCCTATAGACTGCGGCCTGTAAATCCCTGACCTAATGCCGGTAAGCACCACAATTTACACAAGTGAAAATTGCTAGCAAGCTGTTGAAAAAGCCTACCAAATAGTATGTGGGTCAAGGGGAGGGGCTTTTTAGCCACAACAAAATTATTCGGAACCGGTAGAAAGGCAGCGACTTGCTCACTTGGTCCGGACATACCCGCATGGCAACTGCCGTATCGAAGCCTCTGCAAAGCTGCCTGCCCTCCGTTCAAGTCGAAGGCACCGGGTCGTGCCGTAAGCTGCTAAACAAATCGTTGTGGCGTCAAAAGCCCCGCCCCTTGAGCAACATACGTGTCGCCACTTTTTCAACAGTCTGTTAATATTCTGCCGGTGCTATGACAAACTTGGAATTTAAGGGCATCCCCCGATTGAAAGGTGAAATGCTATGAAAACACTGCCGGTATTCATGTTCGCTACTTTTGCTGCATTCGCATTTGCCGGAGAAAAGGATGTGTCCCTGACCGTTTACTCCAATAACCTGGCCCTGGTCCGGGAGGTGCGGATGATTCAGCTTCCCAAGGGAGCCAGTGAAGTGCGGTTTACCGACGTGGCCGCGGCCATTGATCCCACTTCGGTACACTTCAAATCCTTAACCGACCCAGAGAATGTCGACCTGATCGAGCAGAACTTCGAATATGATCTGCTCAACCCGAACACGATGCTGCAAAAATATATCGATCAGGAGATTACCGTTCATACCGAACAGGACGGCCCCTTTCAGGGGCGGCTGCTGAGCGCCTCCCCGAACACGATTATGCTGCAGATGCAGGGGGGAAGCATTACAAGCATCGCCATCGATCCCATCATCAGCATCGATTATCCCGCGTTATCCGGAGGGGTGATCACAAAGCCGACCATGGTTTGGCTCATCAACAGTCAAAGGGCGGGAGAGCACAAGGCGGAAGCAAGCTATCTCACGGCCGATATAAGCTGGCATGCCGAATATGTGGCGGTCTGCAAAAAGAACGACGGTCTGCTGGAGCTGAGCAGCTGGGTGTCCATCGATAATCAATCCGGCGCCGATTATGAGAACGCGAAGTTAAAACTGATTGCCGGAGATGTTCACCGCGCGATCCCGGCGGTCCGGCCGATGGCCAAAGGGCTGGACATGATGGCCGAGCAGGCGGCGGCTCCCCGGTTTGAGGAAAGGCCATTCTCCGAATATCACCTTTATACCCTGTCGAGGCGGATATCCCTCAAAAACAACCAGAAAAAACAAATCGCCCTTTTCCCTCCGGCGGAGATCAAGGCTGATAAAATCTACTGCTACAACGGCGCCCTTTACGGTGAAGCGGTTCGCGTGACCCTGGCATTTCAAAACAGCAAAGGTTCCGGACCGGGCATCCCGCTTCCCAAAGGCAAGGTGCGGGTATACAAGCATGATGATGCCGACAACTCATCCGAATTTGTGGGAGAGGATCTGATTGCTCACACCCCGCAGGATGAAAAAGTGCGCATCTATCTGGGCAATGCCCTTGACATTAAAGGCGAGCGCGTCCAGAAGGAGATGAAGCAGCTGAGCGAGCGGTCACACGAGGAAACCTGGCAGATCACCCTGCGCAATCATAAGAAGGAAGCGGTCACGGTGATTGTGGAGGAGCAGCTCCAGGGTGACTGGAAAATCCGCAGGGAGTCCCTCCCTCACAAAAAGAAGGACGCCGCAACCATAGAGTTTGAGGTGCCGGTGGAAAAGGACGGGGAAGCAGTGCTGGAATATACGGGGCTGTTCAAGTGGTAACATCCCCTGCGCGTGCAATGCCGGGGGCGTATAGCAATACGCCCCTACGTGATCCGCACCTTCTGCACGAACGTCCCCCTGTCGGTTCATCGTTGCAACATTATTGGTCAAAGCCTCGAACATTTTTTCTCTTACTTATTCGCCCACAACCTTCATCCACACACTCCTCGTGCGCGGACCGTCAAACTCGCAAAAGAATAGGGACTGCCAGGTTCCCAGCGCCAGCTTTCCGTCTTCAATCAGCACCTGTTGCGCGCACCCCATCAGGCTTGACTTGAGGTGGGCCGCGGAATTTCCCTCCGCGTGGGCATAGTTGTCCTCAAGTGGAACAATCTTATCCAGTTCCCTGATGATGTCGCGTATCACATCCGGATCGGCATTTTCATTGATGGTTACACCCGCCGTGGTGTGGGGAACGAAAACATGGCACACCCCGCTGGTGATGCCGCTTTGTTTGACCGCAGCCTGCACCCTGGATGTAATATCCAGAAATTCAACCCGCCTGCCCGTCTTAATCTGAATCGATTCCACCGTGCACCCCTCTTTCGCTCGTATTTTTTACGCGTTTGTACTCCCCCGCCAGGGTTACATCGGTCCGGGTTACAATCATATTGTCTCCTGACAGGGAAAAGGTGTAATCCTGCGACTTTGAGCCTTTAAAAGTTACCTTAATGGTGTCATCATCAACAACCTCATATTTCCCGGTGGCCGGTTGTGTCCCCCAATCGGTGCCCAGGGTAATTCGTCCGTCCGTAAAAAGTTCCACCGTCTGATCGCCATCCTGCCAGGCCCCGAGGCTTTCGGGGTTCTTAATCTCCGGCGGTTTCCCCTTGCAGGCCGGCGGGATGAAAGCCAGCATCGCGAGAGCGAGCCTGCCGAACACTGACACGGACGAAGGTATGCCTGTCATACTCATCTCCTCCGAGTATCTTTCTATCATCTGACCGCAGCCCGGTCACGCAGCGCGGCCGGCACAGTACGCCGGGCTTTACATCACCAATGGCCGTCACTCTAAACGGAGCAAAGCGTCTCATTATGTACCTTGCTTCCAGCAGGTTGTTGAAAAAGCCGTTTCAGGCAGGCTGTTCAAAAACATCCAGATGCAAGGCGTTCGAAATCCTGAGGAATAAGGCGTATATACAAGTACGCTGCAATGCCGAAGGATGAGCATAACGCAGCCGATGGGTGTTTTTCAACCGCCTGCTGGATTCTGTTTAAACGATGTCAGAACTTATTTCAATTAAAATCTGCTTAAATAATCGGCCGGTGCATCCTAAAAAAAGATGTGACACATGTCGGTGAAATGTGGTATATAGCAGCGCGGGGTGGGGATCTATCAACGCAGTGAGAATTGACGCACATGGAAAAAAACCGGGCCGCGCTGGAGGAGCTGAAAAAATCCTACCCTGAGAAGTTTGCCTCAGAAGACGCCATATTCAAGCATGTCAACAGGGGAGACCGGATTTTTATCGGCACCGCCTGCGCAGAACCCCAATACCTGGTGCAGGCGCTCACCGATTACGCAGCCAGAAATCCCAAGGCATTCTTTGACGCGGAAGTTTTTCATGTCTGGACGCTGGGGGTGGCCCCCTACACCAACCAGAAGTTTAAGCGCAATTTCAGGCTCAACTCCTTCTTTGTCGGTGACAACACCCGCGATGCCGTCAACCAGGGGCTCGCTGACTACACTCCCCTCTTCCTCTCAAAGGTTCCTCCCCTGCTCCGCCAGGGCATCATTAAATTCGACATTGCCCTCGTGCAGACCTCTCTCCCCGACAAACTCGGATACATGAGCCTGGGCATCAGCGTGGACATCGTCAAGGCCGCGGTTGAAACCGCCGGCCTGGTGATCGTCCAGGTAAATTCCGCCATGCCCCGGGTGCATGGTGACACCTTCATCCATGTGAACGATGTTCACTTTATTGTGCCTCATGATGAGCCGCTGATTGAATTCAAGTCCAGGGAGTCGGACGAAATCGACGCCAAGATCGGGAATTACGTGTCGCGCCTGGTTCAGGACGGGGACACCATTCAGGTGGGCTACGGACGGATCCCCAATGCCATCATGGACAGCCTGACCACCAAGAAACACCTGGGGGTGCACACGGAACTCCTGCCGGATGGCATTGTAAAGCTCATGAAAATGGGTGTGGTTGACAATTCTAAGAAAACCATCGGCAGGGGGAAAACGGTTGCTTCCTTCTGCATGGGCTCAAAAGAGACGTACGACTTCATCGACGATAACCCCGCCGTGGATTTCCGCACCATTGACATCACCAACAATCCGCTTACCATTGCCGGCCAGGAAAACATGGTGGCAATCAATTCGGCGCTTCAGATAGACCTCACCGGGCAGTCAAGCTCCGAATCGCTGGGCAGATTTTTTTACAGCGGGATCGGGGGGCATGCCGATTTTATGCGGGGCGCAACCCTCTCAGCGGGCGGCAAAACCATTCTCATCCTGCGCTCCACTTCAAACGACGGAAAGTATTCACGCATCGTACCACTCCTCGATGAGGGATCAGGGGTAACCCTGGTCAGGGGCGACCTCAATTACGTGGTGACGGAATATGGTATCGTCTATCTCCAGGGTAAAAACATCCGGGAGCGGGCCATGGATTTGATTGCCATCGCCCACCCCAAATTCAGGCCCTGGCTTATCGAAGAGGCAAAAAAAGAAAAGCTCATTTACAGTGACCAGGCATTTATCCCCGGGGAGCGCGGCATGTATCCCGAGGCACTTGAAACCTACCGCACCACCTTCACCGGGATGAGAATCATGCTCAGGCCGGTTAAAATAAGCGACGAGCCGCTGCTCAAAGACTTTTTCTACTCCCTCTCCGATAAAAGCATGTACCAGCGGTTCATCTCCACCAGGAAGGACATGCCCCATGAGCGGCTTCAGGAATTCGCGGTCATTGACTACACCCAGGAGATGATCATCCTGGCCCTGGCCGAAGCCGACAGCAGGGAGGCGCTGGTGGGCGTGGGACAATACGCCGTCAACAGCGTCTCCTATACCGCGGAAGTGGCTTTCGTGGTGCGGGACGACTTTCACAACAAGGGCGTTGGCACCGAACTGCTCTCCTACCTCACCTACCTGGCGCGGAGACAGGGGCTGCTCGGCTTTACCGCCGAGGTGCTGGTGGAAAACACCTCCATGATGCAGGTGTTCCAAAAGGGCGGATTTGATATAGAGAAGCGGAGAAGCGAAAAGGTCTATGAACTAAAACTTGCATTTAAGGAATCCTGAGCGATCATATCATGAATAACATTCAAAGTCTTTTTGAACCAAAAAGCATTGCGGTTATCGGCGCCTCGACCGATACCAAAAAGATCGGCTACACCGTGGTGAACAACATTCTTGCCAGCGGATACAAGGGCAAGGTGTACCCGGTCAATCCCTCCGGAGGCACCGTTCTCAACCTGCCGGTGCACAAGCATATCGCGGATATCGAAGACGACATTGACGTGGTGTGCACCGTCATACCGGCGCCGCGCGTGTTCGAGTCGGTGCAGCAGTGCGCGGCCAAGGGGGTAAAGTACAACCTCATCATCACCTCGGGGTTCTCCGAGGTGGGAAACTGCGAGGAGGAAAAAAAGATTACCGCCTATGCGCTGGATCATGACATGCGCATTGTCGGTCCCAACATCTTTGGTATTTATTCAGCCGCCGTCTCGCTTGACGCGACCTTCGGACCGGGAAATATCCTGCCCGGCAATGTTGCCATCGTCACCCAGAGCGGCGCCCTGGGCCTGGCCATGATCGGCAAGACCAAGGTGGACAATATCGGCCTCTCCAGCATTGTCTCGGTGGGAAACAAATCCGACATTGACGAAGCGGACCTGCTCGAGTATCTGACGCGCCAGGATCGCACCAAGGTAATCTTCATGTACATCGAGGGGATTAAAAACGGGGAACGGTTCATCGCCGCGGTAAACCAGGCAACCCGGCACAAGCCGGTGGTGGTGATCAAGTCGGGGCGTTCCGCCCGCGGGGCGGTTGCCGCGGCGTCGCACACCGGAGCGCTTGCCGGCGCCGATGACATAGTTGATGCCATTCTCCGGCAGAACGGGGTGCTCCGCGCCGACAGCATCCAGGACGGGTTCAATCTCTGCAAGTTTCTGGCCGGCTCTCCCCTCCCGACAAACGAGCACACCCTGATTGTCACCAACGGCGGAGGCATAGGGGTTATGGCCACTGACGCCTGCGAGCGCCATCAGATAAACCTCTACGATGACAGCGAAACATTAAAGGATCTGTTTTCCCCGGTCACGCCCAGCTTCGGCTCCACCAAAAACCCCATTGACATTACCGGGGGCGCCACCAGCAGCGCCTATGACAGCGCCCTGAGCGTCGCGCTCAACACCAAAGAAATAGGCGCCAGCGTCGCCCTGTACTGTGAAACAGCGGTCTTTGCCGCGAGCGACCTGCAAAAAACCCTGGAAGCGGTGTACCTGAAGTATACCGAACAGGGGAAGCCGGTCCTGTTCGTGACCGTCGGGGGCGAGGACATAGAAAGCTGCATTACCGCGCTGAGCCGAAAAGGGGTTCCCCTTTTTGGCGATGTGTATGAGGCCATAGCATGCCTGGGAAGCCTGTACGGCTACCAGCGCTACCTGTCTGCCCAGACCGACAGCTATGAAGAGGTCCCCATTGATATTGATCCGATCGAGGCCGTCTGCAGAAAGGCCCTGCGGGAAAACCGCTATTTTCTGCTGGCCCATGAGGCACAGAAAATTATGGATATCATCGGGATTGCCGTTCCCAAAACCGCGGTGGCTCGAAACCTGGCCGAGGCCATCGACCGCGCCGAAGCAATCGGTTATCCGGTGGTGATGAAGATCGTGTCACGCGACATCATTCACAAGAGCGACGCAGGCGGGGTGGCCCTGGATCTCGAGAACAAGGACGAGGTGATTGACGCCTACCAGGCCATCATGAGCAACTGCAAGGCACATGATCCCAATGCCCATCTCGAGGGGGTCGAGATCGCGGAAATGATAAAAAAGGACATCGAGACCGTGGTGGGCGCCCGCCGGGACGCGGTCTTCGGCCCGGTTATCATGTGCGGTCTCGGGGGCATCTACATAGAGGTCCTGAAAGACGTGGCCTTCCGGGCATGTCCGCTTTCCCGCAGGGAGATTATGAACATGATCAAGGAAACCAAGTCGTATCCGCTGCTGCTGGGGGTGCGCGGGGAGGAGAAGAAGGACATGGAAACCTTTGTCCGCACCATTGTGAAAATCAGCTCGCTCATCCGGAAATCAAAAACCATCTCCGATATTGAAATCAATCCCCTCATGGTCTACGAACAGGGTCTGGGTGCAAAGGCGGTAGACGTGAGAATTTTACTCTCAACAGAGCGCGGGAGCTAACCATGAACACATTAGTAATTGCTTCACTGAAGAGCAGCGCCGGTAAAACCAGCCTGATTGTGGGTCTGGCAAAGGCGTTCGGCAAAAACATCGGCTACATGAAGCCGTTCGGCGACCGACTTCTCTACAGCAAAAAGAGGCTCTGGGACTACGACGCGGCGCTCATCGCCGACATCTTTTCCATCGCGGAAGAGGCCGAAACCATGAGCATCGGTTTCGACCATTCCAAGCTGCGCTATATGTACAACGAGGAAAGCATACAGGGCAAGGTGCGTGAGCTTGCCGATCAGATGTCGGAGGGAAAGGACATGCTGATGGTGGAGGGGGGCAAATCCATCACCTACGGCCATTCGGTTCATCTCGATGCGATCTCGCTTGCGCGCTGCCTGAATGGACGGTTGCTTTTCATGATCGGCGGGGACGATGACACCGTTCTCGATGACATCATGTTCCTGAAGAAAAATGTTGACTTAACCGGCATCGATCTCGCCGGAATAATCGTCAACAAGGTGCACAATGTGGGCGACTTCAAGGAGGTGTACATACCGGAAATCACCAAGATCGGCATCCGGGTGCTGGGAATCATTCCCCATGAGCGGGAATTCACCTATTTTTCCCTCCGCTACCTGGCGGACCGGCTGTTCGCCAAGGTGCTCACCGCGGAAAAGAATCTTGACCGGAAAATAAAGAACCTGGTTATCGGCGCCATGTCGGGAAGCGTCGCCCAGAACAAGCCCATATTCAAGAAGGAAGCCAAGCTGATCATCACCGGCGGCGACCGCAGCGACATGATCCTGGTCGCCCTGGAAGCCGACGCGGCGGGCATCATCCTCACCAACAACATCCTTCCCCCGTCCAACATCATTTCCATGGCCGAAGACCGGGGAACGCCACTGCTCCTGGTGAACCCTGACACCTACCAGGTACAGCGGCAGATAGAACACCTGGAACCGCTCCTGACCAAGGATGATCCCGCAGCCATCAAGCTTTTGACATCGCTGATACGCGAGCACGTCGATTGTGCGGCTCTCGGTGTCGGCTAACCCCCCGGTCCTGTCCGGCAGTGTGCCGGAATCCTCCCCGACAATCCGCGGCACCGGCGTCGGGGGGCCGACTGACCGGACACCCGGTGCGATTTCATCATGAAAAACAAGCGCAACCTGGCCAGGGACGGCAATGAAGGGCGAATCATCCAAGCGGCGCTCGAGCTGTTTACCCAAAAGGGTTTTGAGAAAACCAGCGTGGAGAGCATAACCCGGAAGGCAGGGGTGGCCAAGGGCACATTCTATAATTTTTTTGAAAAAAAAGAGGATGTGCTGCTTTACTTTCTGGACCGGGAGTATGTCAAAAGCGAAGCCGAGATCGCCCTTAAAAAAAGCGAGCGGGACACCTTCATTGACCAGATTGAGCTGTCGGTTTCCGCCTACATAAAGCATATTTTTCCCGGCCGGGAATTCACCAAAATCCTCATCAAGGAACGGATCGGCAACATTGGATCCGGCAAAAATAAAAACGAATTGCGCCTGATGGAGGAACTCTTCCGGTCCATCGAACGGGCCAAGCACAAGGGCGAAATCAGGGCGGCGGTGGATTCGCGCCGACTGACCGAAATGATCTTTGCCCTTTACACCATGTACGTCATTTACTGGACCAACGGCTTTATCAAAACCAAGAAGGAATGCGTTGCCCGCATCAAAGAGGCGGTCCAGTATGTTCTGCATGGTGTGGAATCCGGAAAAACATAAATGCCCCTACCCGGCGGCATTGGAAAAATTATTTTTTATTTTGCTTGACAAGGCATTTTTTCTCCTGTATGAATGACCGCAGTCATATTTAAATGACTGCGGTCATTTTAGCAACCATCATGCCATATTATTTGCCCGGGAGATGAGCGTATGTCGATCAAGGACGATTTGGCAAGCATCGTGGGGGAAGGATCCGTTGTTGATGACCAGGAAACCCTTGTGCGTTACTCGCGCGACCAGAGCTTTGTTGATCCGCGCAAGCCCGATCTGGTGGTGTTCGTGGAAACCGTCGCCCAGGTGCAGGAGGTGGTGAAATACGCGAACCGGACGCGGACACCGGTGATTCCCTTCAGCTCGGGACTGAACCTGCACGGCGGCACCATACCGCGCCAGGGCGGGATCATGCTCAATCTTTCCCGGATGAACAAGATACTGGCGGTGGATACCGACAACTGGTCCTGCATCATCGAGCCGGGGGTGACCGTCAGCCGGCTGCAGGACGAGCTGGAAAAGCATCAGCTCCGGGCGATGCTCCCCTTCGGCGTGCATCCCCGTCGCTCCGCCCTGACCAGCTTCCTGGAGCGGGACCCGGCGGTTGCCGCGGCCAGCTTTGAATACGGCAATGAGCTCATTTTGGATACGGAGCTGGTGCTGCCGACCGGCGAGCTCTTCCGCACCGGCCTGTGGTCGTCAGGCAACACGCCGGGATCGCCGATGGGACCGGTCCGGGCAATGATCAACCGGCTGTGGACCGGAGCGCAGGGCACGCTGGGGATAATGACCAAGATGAACATCAAGGTGGAATACCTGCCGAAAAAGAGGAAGGTATTTCTTTTTGCATTCGATTCCTTCCCCGAGGCAATAGAGCCCCTCCGGATGGTACAGCGAAAGGAAATCGGCCACGAGTGCTTTTTAATCAACAACTTTAACCTGGCCGCGCTGCTGTGCAAAGATTGGACCGTCCCCGAGCAATTCCCCGCTCCGATGATTGCATCGAAAGATTTTGATTCCCTCAGAAGCAACCTGCCTGACTGGCTGATGGTGGTCTGCCTGAACGGCGGTCCGCGGATGCCGGAGAAAAAAATAGCCTATGAAGAAGAGGCCCTGAAGGCCATCGCAGCAACGGCGCATATGCAAATTCACAATGATGCCAACCTCGAGAACATCTTCCTGTCGGAGGTATTGCGGCCCTGGGGAATATTGAAAAAGTTCTGTTACCGCGGATCGGTCCATGACGTTTCCTTCAAGACGCCGCTGGGCAAGGTCCCCCTGTTTCAGAAAATAGTCATGGAATTTATCAATGAATATAACTATTCCCTGCAGGACATCGGCATCTACGTGCTGCCCATTGAACGGGGACGCGCCTGCCATTGCGAGGCCGACCTCCACTGCAATCCCAATGACCGAAACGATGTGGCGCGGGTCAAGAACCTCTGGGAGGAGGTAAGCAAAAGATTCATTGACGAGGGAGGCGCTTTTTTTGACCGGCCCTACGGGATCTGGGCGGACCTGGTGTACAGCCGCGCCGGAACCTACACCCAGAAGCTCAAAGAGATAAAACGGGAGATCGACCCCAATCATATCTGCAACCCCGGACATCTTTGCTTCTAAGGCGCCGGACAGGGAGGAATAATTACATGACCTATTATGAAAAAAAGCCGGAAAAGAAATTTTTTGAGAAGACGCTTGAGGACTACCGGGATTCGGTGTGGGGGTGCGCCCGCTGCAACCATTGCCAGAACCAGTGGGGATGGAACGTAAAAAGCGCCGAGTTCTCGGAAATATGCCCGGCGTTTCACGAATACCGGATTTTCCCTTACTCGGGAATGGGGAAAATGCACATAGCACGGGCACTGCTCGAGGGGGACTTTGATTACGAGGACGCCCCGGAAGTGGCGAAATTTTTGTATACCTGCACCACCTGCGGGGCATGTGAAATGAACTGCCAGCGACTGCAGGACAAGGAGCCGCTGCAGGTTAATGAGGTGCTGCGGGCCCTTTTCGTGAAGGATGGGGTCGGCCCCATGCCGGAGCACAAGAACCTGATTAAAAGCGTTAAAAACTACGATAACCCCTGGATGCAGCCGCGCACCCAGCGCGACCGCTGGGCGCGCAAACTCCCCATCAAGGACCTGGGCAAGGAAAAGGCGGAGACCATGCTGTTCGTGGGATGCACCACCGCTTTTGACAATACCCAGTGGCACGTCGCGCAGAACACCGTCAAGATACTGGCCAAGTGCGGCGTGGATCTCGGCATGCTGGGTAAGGATGAGATCTGCTGCGGCAGTCCGGTGGCGCGGATCGGTGATCGGGAAACCTTTATGAACCTGGCGCGGCGTAATATCGATTCTATAAACAAGAGCGGCGTGAAGGATATCGTGGCGTTCTGTCCGGGCTGCTTCCGGGCCCTCACCCATGATTATCCGGAAATCCCCAACGCCGAGAAGCTCGAGCCGCAGGTTTATCACACTTCCCAGTACTTCGACAAGCTCATCCGGGACGGCAAGATGAAAATGACCCGTGAATTGAACATGCGGGTAACCTGGCATGACCCCTGCCACCTGGGGAGGCATCTGGGTATTTATGATCCGCCGCGCCGTACCCTGGAGGCCATTCCCGGGATTGAACTGGTTGAAATGGAGCGCATTAAGGACCAAGCGTGGTGTTGCGGGGGGGGCGGCGGCGCCCGGACGGCATTCATGGATTTTGCCCAGAAGACCGCGCTTAAGCGGCTGCAGGAGGCAAAAAAGACCGGGGCCCAGGCGGTGGTGACCGCGTGCCCCTTCTGTGAGCAGAACCTGGGAGACGCTCTGAGCAAGATGGATGACGGCCTCGAACTGTACGATCTCACCGATCTGCTCATCAAGGCACTTGACATAGAATAACCCCAGCGGGAGAACAAACCATGAATACCGGCAAAGGAAAAGTGATCCAGAAAAAGCTGCCCCGGGAGGTATACAACGCACTGAAGAGCGTGGTCGGGGAGGAGTGGATTTATGAGCAGCGGTCGGTGGTGGAAACCTACAGCAAGCTTTCCATCGAGGGGTTCAGCTATATTAAGAAGCATGAGCGGGACCCCCATGTGCTGCCGGCGTGCGTGGTGCTTCCCGGGTCAACTGAAGAGATCCAGACCATCGTGCGCATTTGCAACCGCTACCACGTTCCCTTTATCCCCTTCACCAACGGACAGGTGTTCTGCAACCCCACCACGCCGGATCCCACGCTGATCATCCATCTATCGCGCATGAACAAGGTCATTCATATCGATGTTGAAAATATGAACGCCACCCTGGAGGCCTATGTCGACTACGGGCAGTTGCAGGCCGAGGCGATGAAGCGCGGGCTGTGGAACGGGGGAAGCCCACTGGCCACCGCCCTTTGCAAGCTGGCCTCGCAATTTGCTTTCGCCGGCCTGTGGCAGACCGATTTAAAGTACGGCCTGTTAAACCGAAACATCGTGAGCGTTAAAATGGTGCTTCCCGACGGGGAAATTCTCACCACCGGCTCGCGCTGCATACCCAAGGCGGGTGATTTCTGGGAATACGGTCCGGGCCCGGACCTGCTCGGGCTGCAGCGGGCGGGTCTTGGCACCAGCGGCATCGTAACCGAAATCACGGTGAAGCTGCACACCTGGGTGGGCGACCCGTCCTTCCCGGACATTCCCGCGGGGAGGCCAAGCCTGGCCGATGTGCATGACCCGAAATACGACAATCCGCCGGCGCCGCTCAAAAATCACAAGCTGTACTGGGTGGAGTACAATGATTTCGAGTCGCAGGTAAAGGCGATGCGGGAGATCGCCCATTCAGGCATCGCCATCGGGCTCAATGCCACCGGCGTCTATTCCGCGTTTTACTGTTCCCAGACCCAGGATATGACCGTCGAACGCTGCAAAGCCAAATTTTTCCCCGACTGGAACAGCTACATTATTCTTGCCAACACCACCTCCGACAAGCAGATCGAATACGAGGAGGAGGTGCTGAAGCAGATTATCGCGGAACACGGCGGAACCTTTCTTTCCCAGGACTATAAACCGGATGTGCTTGAGGCGCTCAAGCCCTGGAATTATGACTGCATCCGGCATTCCACCGGGTATCGCATGAACCGCAAGATGTATGCCAACGCCTGGCTGCCGGTGGGGCCCATAAACAGCGCTTTTGTCACTTCGCGGGAATGGAAAAAGGCATTGGACACATTCGGCGAACTGGATATCACGGACCGGGGTGGCGCCGATGACACGCCGTTTGTGTACTCGCTGCAGCGGGGGCACTTCTGCCTGTTTGAGACCGATAACTATCCCGACCCGACCCTGCCGGATGAAATCAAGAGGGCCGCCGGTTATGGTATTTATGGGGCGGCAACCTTTATCAAGCATGACCTGGGACCAATGCTCATGGCCTTTGTCAACGTGGAGCCATTCACCACCATGTTCCCGGAAGCCGGTCCCAACGGACATTTGTTCATGCGGAAGATCCGGAAGGTATTCGATCCCAATGGGGTGGCCTCACCGGGACGGCAGGTATTCACCGAGGAAGAATGGCAGCAGTACCCGAAAGAAATAAAGGATCTATTCAACCAGATGCGCGGGATGCAGGGACTGCCCGCGGTGGAATAAGCAGGCAGGCGTTCCTGCCGGAGGTAAAGCCAACCGCTGGAGATACACGCTACTTCAGTCTCAGAAGGTTTCGGGTGGTATCGCCGGAGCAAGAGGAAGCCGGCACGACTTAGATTGTAGATTCTTACATGCTCAAGTCTGAGAATTTCTCTCTCAGAAATATATATCACCGGTAGGAGCGGCTTTCAGCCGCGAATGTATCGCACCTGAAGGTGCTCCTACCAAAATTTCAAGTATCTTTGGCTAGGCTTTTCAAGTCGTTTGCCGTTAAAGCTTTGCATCCCGTCTACGGTATCGCATATGCTTTTTCACGTCACG
>CAYWLT010000041.1:0-15232 GCA_964459295.1 uncultured Thermodesulfobacteriota bacterium | reverse complement strand
CCCGCTGGTGCTGGAGCAGATAGTGCTGCATATTCCCCCCTACCCGCTGTGCCGGGATTCCTGCCGGGGCATCTGTCAGCAGTGCGGAGCGGACCTGAACCGGGCGCCGTGTAACTGCGCGAAAGAGGAAGGCGCGGATACGCGGTTTGCGGCGCTCAAGAATTTTTCACCCAAACAGAAAACCTGAGATGAGCAGCGGAAAGAGAGACGGATCATGGCAAATCCAACCAAACGGCATTCGAAATCGAGAAAGAGAAAACGCCGGACCCACGACAGCCTGTCCGCGATCAACACGGTAAGCTGTCCGCAATGCGGTGAAGCGAAACTTCCCCACCATGTGTGTCCCCACTGCGGTATCTATAAAGGGAGCCAGGTGATTACGGTGGAAGAGGTGTAGCGTTTGTTCTTCGCCCGGCGGTTTCTCCACACAATCAAATACGCAGGTGTACGGGTGGTGAGGGAATGATACGAGCTCGCATTACCGGAACCGGTTCATATCTGCCGGAAAGGGTGCTCACCAATCAGGAACTGGAGCGGATTGTCGACACCAACGACGAATGGATTATTACCCGAACCGGCATCAAGGAGCGAAGGATCACCGGCGAGGGTGAGGCTTCTTCGACACTGGCGCTGCGGGCATCGCAGCGGGCGCTGGAAATGGCCGGGGTTTCGCCTGAAGAGCTGGATGTCATCATCGTGGGTACCGTAACCCCCGACATGTTCTTCCCTTCGGTAGGATGTCTGGTGCAGGATGCCCTGGGCGCCAAACGGGCGGCGGCCTTTGATGTGTCCGCCGGCTGCAGCGGTTTCATTTACGCCCTCACCATTGCCGAGGCCTTTATAAAAAACCAGAAGTACCGGAAGGCGCTGGTCATCGGGACCGAGAACCTTTCCAAGGTGACCGACTACCAGGATCGGGGGACCTGCGTTCTTCTGGGCGACGGCGCGGGGGCGGTGGTGCTGTCGGGAGAGGAAGGCGATCGGGGCATTTTATCCACTCACCTGCATTCCGACGGGAGCTATAAGGATCTTTTGTTTCAGCCCGGGGGCGGTTCCGCCATACCGCCGACCTATGCCAGCATTGATAACCGGTTGCACTATCTGAAAATGGACGGCAACAAGCTTTTCAAAATTGCCGTCAAGTCCCTGGAAGATACGGTTCTGGAAACGCTGGCCTCAAATGATATACGGGACTGTGATATCGATCTGCTTATACCCCATCAGGCGAACCTGCGCATCATCCAGGCCATTGCCAAGCGGCTCAACCTGCCGGATGACAAGGTGTTCGTCAACATCCATAAATACGGCAACACCTCGTCGGCGTCCATTCCCATTGCCCTGGATGAGGCCAACCGGGACGGCAGAATCAAGCCGAACGACCTGCTGGTGTTCAATGCCTTCGGGGCCGGTCTGACCTGGGGGGCGGTTCTGATCAGATGGTAAGCGCGTTTGTCCCATCGTAGAAACATCAATTCAGCAAAGGAGCGAAGAACGGCATGGATTACGGTTTAACCGAGGATCAAAGGCATATCCAGGAACTGGCGCGCAAGATCGGCAAGGAGAGGATACTGCCGGTCCGCGCCCAGCTTGATGAAGCCGAGGAATTTCCCTGGCCGATCATCCATACCCTGGCCGAAGTGGGGCTGTTCGGCATTTATATCCCCGAGGAATATGGGGGCCTGGGCTTGGGCAACCTTGAAAACTGCCTGGCGGTTGAGGAACTTAGCCGCTACTGCATCGGGGTTTCCGTCTCCTTCGCGGCGAGCGGGCTGGGCTGCTACCCGATCCTGCTCTACGGCAGCGAGGAGCAGAAGAGGAAGTATCTGCCCCAGATTGCCTCGGGGAAAAAACTGGCGGCCTTCGGCATTACCGAATCAAGCGCCGGAAGCGATGCCTCGGCGATCCGGACCACGGCGGTCAGGGACGGCGACAGCTATGTGCTTAACGGCATCAAGCAGTGGATTACCAATGGCGGGGAGGCGGAAATCTATTCAGTGATCGCCAAGACCGACAAGACCAAGGGGTCGCGGGGCGCCAGCGCCTTTATCGTTGAGAAGGGAACGCCGGGATTCACCTTCGGGAAAAAAGAGAAGAAGCTGGGCATCAGGGCCTCCGCCACCCGCGAACTGGTTTTTGAGGACTGCCGCATTCCCAAGGAAAATCTCATTGCCAAGGAGGGGATGGGGTTTATCGTGGCCATGAAGACCTTCGACCAGACGCGGCCGGGCATCGCCGCCCAGGGGGTGGGGTTGGCCCAGGGCGCCCTGGATGCGGCGGTCGAATATGCGCGGGAGCGGGAAACCTTCGGAAAGCCGATCATTGCCCACCAGGCGGTGCAGCACATGCTGGCGGACATGGCCACCCAGATCGAGGCGGCGCGCGCGCTCACCTATCTGTCGGCGAAGACCGCGGACCTGCGCTCAAAGGACCTGTCAAAGGTGTCGGCGATGAGCAAGCTCTTTGCCACCGATGTGGCGATGAAGGTGACCACCGAGGTGGTGCAGATCTTCGGGGGATACGGGTACATGCGCGACTACCCGGTGGAGAAGATGATGCGTGACGCAAAAATCCTGCAGATCTATGAGGGGACCAACCAGATTCAGCGCAACGTTATCGGACAGTACCTGATCAAGGAAAGCGCGAGCAGCTGAAGCATTCCGCGCCCACCTGATCAACCATACGCGGCAAAGGACGGCGACGAACCATGGGAGTGAAGGGCAAACGGATAATTGTGACGGGCGCGGCCCAGGGCATCGGCAAGGCGATCGCGGCGCTGCTGGCCGAGCGGGGGGCGGCGCTTCTGCTCTGCGACGTGAACCTGGAAAAGACCGAGGAGACGGCGCGGGAGATCGGCGGCGGGGCTGGGACCTGCCTGGCATGCAAGGCGGACGTCACCGCGCCGGCCGACGCGGAGGCATTGGTGCAGGAGGCGGTGCGGCGCCTCGGGGCGGTCGATGGGCTGGTCAACAACGCCGGCATCACCCGGGACAACGTGCTGCTCAGGATGAAGGAAGACCAGTGGGACCAGGTAATGGCGGTCAACCTCAAAGGAACGTTCAACTGCACCAAGTCCGCGGTACGGGCAATGTTGCGACAGAAAAAGGGAACGGTCATCAACATCGCATCGATCACCGGGCTCATGGGCAATGCCGGACAGGCCAATTATTCCGCATCAAAGGCGGGGGTCATCGGCTTTACCAAGGCGGTGGCCCGTGAATATGCCGACCGCGGGATTACGGTGAACGCGGTTGCGCCGGGGTTCATCCAGACCGCCATGACCGATGCCATACCGGAAAAGGAGCGGGAGGCGCTCATCGGCCAGATACCGCTGAAGCGCCTGGGCACCCCTCTGGACGTCGCCCAGGTGGTCTGCTTCCTGGCCTCTGATGAGGCGGCCTATATTACCGGTCAGGTCATCGGGGTCAACGGCGGCTTATACATGTGAACGCAACTATCGCAAGGGAGGTTACATGAACACGACGGTAGAAGAAAAAATCAAGAATGTGATCGTGGAGCAGCTGGGGGTGAGCGCTGACGAGGTGGTGCCCGAGGCGTCCTTTGTGGACGATTTGGGCGCGGATTCGCTTGACTTGGTGGAGCTGATCATGGTCCTGGAGGAGGCGTTCGGCAGGGAGATTCCCGATGAAGACGCGGAGAAGATTCAAACGGTCCAGGACGCCATCAACTATATCAAGAGCGGCGTGCAAGAATAACCATCCTTACCACACCCCGGTTGAGCAACTTCGTGGGCTCTTGTTCCACACGCAGGGGAGGGCAGAATTATGGATAAACGAGTTGTGGTAACCGGCATGGGCATGGTCAGCCCGCTGGGTGTCGGCGTGCAAAAAAACTGGGAGGCCATCTGCCAGGGCAAATCCGGCATCGGCCCGGTCACCCGGTTTGACACCACTGATTTTTCCAGTAAGATTGCCGGAGAAGTCCAGGGGTTCAACCCGGAAGATTTCATCGACAAAAAAGAAACCAAGAAGATGGACATTTTCATCCATTACGCCCTCGCCTCGGGGATGATGGCCATCAAGGATTCCGGGCTTACCATTGACGAAAGCAACGCGGACCGGGTGGGGGTGCTGGTGGGCGCCGGCCTGGGGGGCCTGTCCACCATCGAACGATATCACAGCGTCCTGCTCGAGCACGGGCCTAAGAAGATTTCTCCCTTTTTCATCCCCATGCTCATCGTCAATCTTGCGCCCGGCCAGATTTCCATCTATTTCGGGGCGCGCGGTCCCAACAGCAGTGTGGTCACCGCCTGTGCCACCGGAAATCATTCCATCGGGGAGGCTTGTCGGGTTATTCAGCGCGGTGATGCGGACGTCATGATCGCCGGCGGCGCGGAATCAACCATCACCCCGCTGGCCATCGGCGGCTTCTGCTCGATGCGGGCCCTTTCCACCAGAAATGAAGATCCGCAGCGCGCCAGCCGCCCCTTTGACAAGGACCGGGACGGATTTGTCATTGCCGAGGGCGCCGGGCTGCTCATTCTGGAGGAGCTGAGCCATGCGCTGAAGCGGGGGGCGACGATCTATGCCGAGCTTATCGGCTTCGGCTGCAATGCCGACGCCTACCACATTTCGGCTCCGTCGCCCAACGGCATCGGCGCCGCAAAGTGCATGGAAATTGCCCTGAAAGACGCCCGTATCAACTATGATCAAGTTGATTATATCAATGCCCACGGCACCTCGACGCCGCTCAATGACCTGTCGGAGACCATGGCCATGAAAACGGTTTTCAAGGAGCGCGCCGGAAAAATCGCCGTCAGCTCCACCAAATCCATGACCGGACACCTGCTGGGGGCGGCGGGAGGGGTTGAGGCGATTTACAGCATTCTTGCCATTACCCGAGGGGTTATTCCTCCCACCATCAACTATGAAACACCGGACCCCGAGTGCGACCTGGACTACGTGCCCAACACCCCCCGTGAGGCAAAGGTGCGGGTGGTGATGTCCAACTCCTTTGGATTCGGCGGCACCAATGCCACCCTGATATTCAGGGAATTCAGGGGCTGATGGGCGCGCCATGAAACTGTGCATTGCCTCTGATCACCGGGGAATCGCGCTCAAGGAGAAGCTGAAGGCGTTCCTGCGCGCCGAAGGCCTGGGGCCACAGGACAAGGGCGCCTCCGGCGAAAACCCGGTTGATTATCCCGATTACGCCGCGATGGTTGCCGAGGCCGTTTCCCGGGGCGACTGCGACCGGGGCATACTTATATGCAGCACCGGGGTGGGCATGTCGGTGGTGGCCAATAAATTCCCCGGCGTCAGGGCCGCCCTCTGCGGCGATGCGGCCACCGCCCGCCAGTGCCGGGAGCACATTGACGCCAATGTCCTGGTATTGGCGGGAGGCAGCGTGTCCGATGACGCGGCGCAGCACATTGTCAAAACCTGGCTGAATACGCCGTTTGCAGGCGGGCGGCACCAGAGACGGCTCGATAAGATCGCGACACTGGAGCGGAAGCTCTGCAAGTCCTGACCATTCGCCGCTCCACCGGCGCCTGCACCACCGGCATCCCGCCGCATACGCGTAACCACTTTTTCAACAGCCTGCTAGCATTTCACCGCAGCGTGCACTCATGACCAGACCGAGCTGGGAACGCTACTTCATGGATATCACCCATCTGGTGGCCAAGCGCTCCACCTGCCTGCGGCGCCGGGTGGGCGCCCTGCTGGTCAAGGACAAGCGCATCCTGGCCACCGGCTACAACGGGGCGCCTTCGGGTAGTGCCCACTGCCTTGATGTGGGATGCCTGCGCGAGAAAAACCGGGTTCCCTCGGGTGAGCGGCATGAGCTCTGCAGAGGTTCACATGCCGAGCAGAACGCCATCGTCCAGGCCGCGGCATACGGGATCCCCATCAGGGGTGCCGCGCTTTTTTGCACCAATCTTCCCTGCAGCATCTGCATGAAGCTGATTATTAACGCCGGCATAAAGACCGTTTTCTATGAGCAAGGATATCCGGACCCGCTTTCAAGCGAGCTCATCCGCGAGGCGGGTATCACGTTGACAAACGTTGGGAAAGATGTAAAATAACACTGATTTTTTGAGCAGCGTGACCCCGGCGCGCCTTGCGAGACGGGGAAGGAGATTGCGAGATGAAGTGCCCCTTTTGTACCAGTTTGGACAACAAGGTTATTGATTCCCGGCTGAGCAAGGAAGGGATGGTGGTGCGGCGGCGCAGGGAGTGCATCGCCTGCCGCCGGCGTTTTACCACCCACGAGCGGGTGGAGGAAATCTTTCCGGTGGTCATCAAGAAGGACGGGAGAAGGGAGTTGTTTGACCGCGGCAAGATCCTTTCCGGCGTGCAGAAGGCCTGCTCCAACCGTCCGGTGAGCGTCGACGCCATCGAGGGCCTGGTCGAGCGGGTGGAGCGCTACTTTCAGGACCGGGGCGACAAGGAGATTAACTGCACCGAAATCGGCGAAGCGGTGATGCGGGAGCTGAATCAGCTCGACGAAGTTGCCTATGTGCGCTTTGCCTCGGTGTACCGGCAGTTTAAGGACATTTCCGAGTTCATGACCGAGGTGAAGGAGTTGCTGAACACCAGGGAGAAGAAGGCGATCAAAAAGGGACAGAAAGGGTAATGGAACATCCATGCATGAGCACTACATGCGCATCGCCCTGGCCCAGGCCCGCAGGGGCATGGGCAGGGTGAGTCCCAACCCGATGGTCGGCGCGGTTGTGGTGCGGGGGGGACGGATTGCGGGCAGGGGGTATCACCGCCGGGCCGGCACACCCCACGCCGAGATTCACGCCCTGGCCGAGGCCGGCGGCGCGGCGCGGCGGGCTCACCTGTACGTGAACCTGGAGCCCTGCAGCCACTACGGCCGGACTCCGCCCTGCGTGGACGCCATTATCGCCAGCCGGATCAAGAAGGTGATAATCGGCATGACCGATCCCAATCCCCTGGTATCGGGGCGGGGGGTGGCGCGGCTTAAGCGGGCCGGCATTGAAGTGGTAAGCGGCGTGCTGGAAGAGGAGTGCAGGCGGCTCAACGAGGAATACATAAAACATACAACCCGGGGCCTGCCCTTTGTCATATTGAAGGTGGCATCCAGCCTTGACGGGAAAATCGCCACCGCCTCCGGAGATTCGCGCGGCCTCACCTCCCCCCGGTCGATCGGCGCGGTGCACCGGCTCAGGGATCGGGTCGACGCCATTCTGGTGGGGATCGGCACGGTTGAGGCGGACGACCCGCTGCTCACCACCCGGCTTCCCGGCAGACCGGGCAAGGATCCGATCAGGGTGATCGTCGACAGCCGGTTGCGCATTTCTCCCCGGGCGCGGGTGTTCAACCCCGATTCCCCTGCCGGGGTGATCATGGTCACCACCAGCAGGGCGCCGTGCGCCAAAAGAGAGCGGCTGGAACGGATCGGCGGCGTAAGCTTTATAACCGCCGACGGAAAGGACGGCAGGGTTGATTTAAAGAAGATGATGCGCCGGCTGGGGAAGCGCGGCATCAACAGCCTGCTCATTGAGGGAGGGACCGGCATCAGCACGTCGGCCCTGGCTTCGGGGATAGTGGATAAAATCATTTTTTTCTACGCGCCGAAAATTATCGGCGGAAAATTCTCCTATCCGGTCACCGCGGGGGAGGGCGCCGCCTCGGTGGAAAAGGCGCTGGCCGTCCGCCTGCTTGCGCTGAAACGCTGCGGTGAGGACATCCTGGTCGAGGGGTATGTGCAGGACCCGGCAGCCCTGATGCGCGGGGTTGCGCGCAGCCGGGGCGCCGGCGATCTCAGGCGTGGCGCGGGGCGAAACAATGTTCACCGGCCTGGTTGAAGACATCGGAACAATTGCATCGGTGGAGCATCAGGCGGGATCGGTGCTCTTGACCGTCAGCCACGCTCCGCTTTTGAATGACCTGAAAGAAGGGGACAGCGTGGCGGTTGACGGGGTCTGCCTTACGGTCACCGCCGGGGGCGAACGGAGCTTCCGGGTTGAGGCGTCGAGGGAAACGGTGGCCACCACCACCCTCGGTACAAAACAGCCGGGACAGCGGGTGCACCTCGAGCGCGCCCTTACCTTTTCCGGACGCCTGGGGGGCCACCTGGTCACCGGCCATGTGGACGAGCAGGGAACGGTGGTCGGCCGCCGACCGGAGGGCCGCTCCCTGCAGATGAGCTTTCAAATATCCCCCCGTTCCATCCGGTACGTGGTGGAAAAGGGTTCGGTGGCGGTCGACGGGGTGAGCCTCACCGTCAATGAAGTGCGGGGCAACCGCTTCACGGTCATGATCATTGACTATACCTCGTCCCATACCCTGCTTGCCGGCAGGAAGGTAGGCGAGCCGGTGAATATCGAGACGGATATTATCGGCAAATATCTTGAACGATTGAGCGGCCGGCCGGGCGGCGCCGGGATTGACGCCGGTTTTCTGGCGAGGCATGGCTTTTCATGAGTTTCTGGTGTATACTGGGTCATCGGGTACCAGGCAGCACAAAGGAGTTTGAAGACTATGGCGGTGAATACAATTAAGGAAGCCCTGGAGGACATACGGCAGGGCAAGATGGTAATTCTCTGCGACAATGAAGACCGCGAAAACGAAGGCGATCTGACCATGGCGGCGGAAAAGGTGACGCCGGAGGCGATTAATTTCATGGCCAAGTACGGCCGGGGACTGATCTGCCTTTCGCTCACCGAAGAGAAGCTGCGGCAGCTGGATCTTCCGCTCATGGTGGAGGATAATACCTCCGCCTTCCAGACCGCCTTTACCGTTTCCATCGACGCCAAGAAGGGGATCAGCACCGGCATATCGGCGGAGGACCGGGCGGTCACCATTCTGACCGCCATTGCCGACGGGGCCAGGCCTGAAGACCTTGCCCGGCCGGGCCATATCTTCCCGCTCCAGTCACGCCAGGGGGGGGTGCTGTTCAGAACCGGGCAGACCGAGGGATCGTTGGACCTGGCGCGTCTGGCCGGGTTGAAGCCGGCGGGGGTGATCTGCGAAATCATGAATGATGACGGGACGATGGCGCGCATGCCCGATCTTGAGCAGTTTGCCAGCAGACACGGGTTGAAAACAATCACCATTGCCGACCTGATCACCTACCGGCTGCAGTTTGAATCACTGGTGCGGCGGGTGGTGACGACGGCCATTCCCACCTGCTACGGGGGTGAATTCACCGCCATTATTTATGAAAGCGAGGTGGACCGCAACCAGCACATCGCCCTGGTGAAAGGCTCCTGGAATGAGGATGATGCGGTGCTGGTGCGGGTTCATTCCGAGTGCCTCACCGGCGACGCCCTGGGATCGGAGCGCTGCGACTGCGGGCAGCAGCTGCACGCCGCCATGTCGCTGATAGAAAAGGAAGGACGGGGGATCATCGTTTACATGCGCCAGGAGGGGAGGGGGATCGGCTTTGTCAACAAGATGCGCGCCTACGCCCTTCAGGACGAGGGCAAGGATACGGTTGAGGCCAACGAGGCGCTCGGCTTCAGTGCGGACCTCAGGGATTATGGCGTGGGCGCCCAGATTCTTCGCGACCTGGGGGTGCGCAAGATGCGCCTGATGACCAACAATCCCAAAAAGATCGTCGGCCTCGAGGGCTATGGGCTGATTGTGAGCGAGCGGGTACCCATTGAAATAAAGCCGACGGGATGCAATGTCCGGTATTTGAAAACCAAGCAGAAGAAGATGGGTCACATGCTCAACTTTGATTAGCCGCGCGGCGCTGGGACTGTGCCATAATGTCATGCTGAGGCTTTAAGCCGAAGAATCTCCATGGTTAATTCGTTGATTCTATAAGATGCTTCGCCCGGTTCGGAGTGACCGGCACGGCATATCGACGGCACGGTCCCGGTCGGCGGGGGCGCTGAAAAAGGAGGAAGGTATATGGCCAGGGTTGTGGAAGGGGCGTTGCAGGCCACGGGGATGCGGTTCGGGATAGTGGTGTCGCGCTTCAATGACTTTATCAACCGGCGGCTGCTGGACGGGGCGCTGGACGCGCTTGCCCGGCATGGCGCGGAAGAGGGCATGATCACCGTGGCGCGGGTTCCCGGCTCCTTTGAGATACCGCTGATGGCCAAGAAGCTGGCCGCGTCCGGCAAGTACGACGCGATCATCTGCCTGGGCGCGGTGATCCGGGGCGCAACCCCCCATTTCGAATATGTCAGCGCCGAGGTGACCAAGGGCATCGCCCAGGTTGCCCTCGATTCCGGCCTGCCGGTTTCCTTCGGCATCCTCACCACCGACACCATCGAGCAGGCCATCGAGCGGGCCGGCACCAAGTCGGGCAACAAAGGGTGGGATGCCGCGCTGGCTGCGATTGAAATGGTCAATGTGCTCAAAACGGTCTGAGCGGCATGCCGCGGCAGGCGATGACCGGACCGGTCCGAAGGAGAAACCGTGGGGAGGCGAACGCGGTCAAGGGAGATCGCCCTGCAGGTCCTCTATCAGCTGGAGATGAGCGGCGGTGATGGCGACGAAGTGCTCGATCTTTTCTGGCGGCACTTCAATCCTTCGCCCGGGCTGCAGGAATTTTCCCGCCGCATCGTTGCCGGGGTCTGCGCCCACCGCCGAAAGATCGACGCCGTCATCGAAAGCTTCTCCGAGCACTGGCGGCTGGACCGCATCACCGTGGTTGACCGCAGCATATTGCGCCTGGCCATTTTTGAGCTGCTGATGTGCCCGGACATTCCCGCCAAGGTGGTGATCAATGAAGCGGTCGAGCTGGGCAAGCGCTTCGGATCCGAGCAGTCCGGGTCGTTTGTCAACGGCATTCTCGCCAGCATCCCCCGCCGGCTCTCGCGGCCGGCGCCCGCCGAAGAGCCTCAGCCGCGATAGTGCTTGTCCCCCCGTGAAAGTCCTTTCCACCTTCGATTCAGCCACCACCACTGGTCGGGATATCTCCGGATGTAGTGCTCAATGCGCCCGGTGAACAGGGCGGTCAGGGCGCGCACGTCCGCCCCGCGATCGCCGGTCGGGGCAAAGTCCAGGGGAGGATCGATCATAACCGTGTGGGTGTCGTCCGGCTGCCGTACCACAAACAGCGGGAGCAGGGCGGCGCCGGTTCGCAGCGAGAGCAGCGCCGGGCCCGCCGCGGTGGGAACCGGGTGGCCGAAGAACTGGACCGGGACGCCGCCGTGCCGCTTGTACTCATCGGCGATAAGGCAGATGATCTGATTGCCCCGCAGGCAGTTGAGCATTCGGCGCTGGCACTGGGCGGATGGCGTGGTGCTGATCCATTGCTGTCCCGCCTTTCTCCTGAAGTATCGGAATAGGCGGGCGATGGGTTCGCTTTCAGGATCACGCAGGACCATGTGGAAGGGGTATCCCGCCCGCACCATGATTGATCCCAGGCTGATGAAGTTGCCGAAGTGGGCGCTCACCGCGATGACGCCCGCTCCGCGCGCCAGGGCGCGGTCCAGATGTTCCTTCCCCTGTAGGGAAGCCTTTTCTTCAACCTGGCCATGAAACCGGCTGGCCAGATAAAGGGCCTCGAAAAAGGACTTGAGCATGTTGTCGGCCATCGCCGCGGCGATGGCCAGTTTTTCGGCTCCGCCGAGACTGCCGCCGAAGGCCACATCGAGATTGCCCAGAACCGCCTTCCGCTGCCGGGGAAGCAGCCGGATGCACAATGCGGAAAGTCTGCGGGAAAGACGATAGGAGGTGCGCAGCGGCAACCGGGGAATGAGGTAATGGAGCGCCCGGATGAGCAGAGCCAGAACGCGGTCGCCAAGTGAGGTTCTTTTTTTCCGGTGCGGGTCGGCCATGGAAGATTCAGGGCGCAGGGTTTGGTCGGTGCATAGGCGCCGGTTGCCGGCACCCGTTTCTACCATCCCCGGGCGTAAATCTCAAATGAAATTTCCCGCTTTCTTTCCTTGACTTGACCGGCGGTTTTGGTAATCTTCATCGCACTAGGCCCTGACATTCATTCAGTATCTGACGTGGCGATTATCCCATCTGAAAAAGAATGGCGTATCCTCCCCCGCGCTGATGCGGTTCCGCAAACTCTGGCTGCGCAGCTGGGCATTTCCCCGCTCCTCGCCCGACTTCTGGCCGGCCGCAATATCACCACCCCCGAGGCGGCGGAAGGTTTTCTCTCGCCGCGGCTGAGCAATCTTCATTCCCCTTTTTTGATGAAGGGCATGGATGAGGCGGTGGAGCGCATCTGCCGGGCGCTGCAGCAGCGCGAGCCGATGATGCTCTGCGGTGATTATGATGTGGACGGCATATCGGGAACCGCACTGCTTTACCTGTTCCTGAGCAACCTCGGAGCGGCGGTTTCCTTCCACATCCCGGATCGCCTGACCGAAGGATACGGGCTGCACCGGGATACCCTGCAGCGGATGCACCAGGACGGCATCACTCTGGTCATCACGGTTGACTGCGGGAGCTCCGACCGGGATCAGGTCGCTTTCGCCCGGCAGCGGGGCATGGACGTAATTATCACCGATCATCATGAGGTGCCGGCCGAGCTGCCCCCCGCCGCGGCGATGATAAATCCCAAACAGCCCGGCTGCAACTTTCCCTTCGACGGGCTTGCCGGGGTGGGGGTGGCCTTCAATCTGCTCATGGCGCTGCGCACCCGATTGCGGGAGCGGCTTTTTTTCGCCGGGCGCGCCGAGCCGAACCTGCGGGAATACCTTGACCTGGTTGCGCTGGGCACCATCGCCGATATGGTGCCCCTGGTGGATGAGAATCGCATCCTGGTGAAGCACGGCCTGATGGAGCTGTCGCGGGGCAACCGGAAGGGCATTCAGGCGCTCAAGGACGTTTGCGGGCTGCCCTCGGCCCCGATAAGCTCCTCCCAGGTGGCATTCAGGCTCGCCCCCCGGCTTAACGCGGCCGGGCGCATCGGCAAGGCGCTGGACTCGGCCCGGCTGCTCATCACCGACGACGATGGGGAAGCGCGGCGGATCGCCAGGCAGCTGGACGAAGAAAACCTCAGGCGGCAGCGGCTTGAGAACCGCATTTTCAAAGAGGCCTGCGCGCTGGTCGATGCCGCATCGGGAGAGGAGGAACGAAGCTCCATTGTGCTGGCCTCGCCCGAATGGCATCCCGGCGTTATCGGCATTTGTGCCTCCCGGCTGCTGGATCGCTATTACAAGCCGGCGGTGCTCATTGCCTGCGACCAAGCCACCGGCATGGGGAAGGGATCGGCGAGGAGCCATGACCGCTTTCATCTGTATGAGGGGTTGAAGGCATGCGGGCACGTGCTGGAAAAATACGGCGGCCACCATTCCGCCGCGGGACTGTCCCTCCGTCTGGATAATCTCGAGGCCTTCAGCGAGCTCTTTGACGCGGCGGCGGCCGGAAGCGCGGCTGAGGGACCGTATGCCCGGTTTCTGGTGATTGACGCGGAGACCCGGCTGCAGTAGTTTTCCGAAGCGGTGGTGCAGGAGATTGCCCGGCTCGAACCCTTCGGTCTCTACAATCCGGAGCCCACCTTCGCATCGCCCGCCTTTGACACCTTCAGCTTCCAGGTGGTCAACCGGGGGCACCTCAAGCTCAAAATCAGGGAGGATGGCGTCGGCTATGATGCCATCGGCTTCAATCTGGCCGAGCGCTTTCACGCCCTTGGTCCCGGCGGGACGGCGGCGCCGCAGGGCAGGATGAGGATAGCTTTTTTCCCCCGGATGAATGAATGGCAGGGCGTGAAAAGCGTGCAACTGAAGATCAAGGATATAAAGCGCGCGGACAAGTAGCCCGGCGTGCTGGTTCCGGGAGAGACGCGCCGCCCCCGAGGTTATATGGAAAGCAAACAAGAGGCTCCCCCAGGTACCCAACGCCCAACCGGCGGGACGGTGAGGGTGCTGGTCATTGATGACGATGAAGATATCCGGAGTCTGCTTGCCGATATTTTAGCCTCAGCCGGGCATCCGGTGACTGAGGCGCGCAGCGGACCTGAGGCGGTTGAAATTTTCAAAAAGGACAAATTCGACCTGGTCTTAACCGATCTGGAAATGCCGGAGATGTCGGGATGGGAGATTGCCCGGATGCTTAAAGGGCTGGCTCCGAACATTATGATAGCCCTGATTACCGGCCGGGGCGAAACCATCGAGAGCACCCGGCTGCAGGAGAGCGGCATTGACACCATCGTCAGCAAACCTTTCAGGATGGATCAAATCTTATGCCTTGCCGCGGCAGCCGGGGCGCGAATGGTCTGTCCGGACCAATGATGCTTACTCGATGGGTGTTCACGGACGGCACCGGGGTGCGCCCGCTTTCCCTTTGTTCCACTGTGACACTTCGCCGCGCCCGCCGGCGCCTTTGGTAATTTAGCTCCGTCCGGTCCATCGGTTCCTCCCGGGCTTATGGCTGGATGTGCTCATGTTTCAGCCGCGCGCCGTCGCTTCTTGAAAGAAATATCGGGGGCAACATTTGACGTGGTTTGATTTTTAAGTTATACAATAAAGCATACCGCATTGCGGTGCGGTTCCAAGAATAAAATGTTCGGCTAGTGCAGGCGGGGTCATTCGCCGGCCGTGACCGGTACCGCAGATGGGAAGCGCCGCACCGTGCCACCGACATGAAACGGACGCTGTCGTTACAAGAGGAGATCGAGTATGGCAGATACCGGCAGGGGAAAATCCGGTGAAACAACACCGGGCGGACAGAGGGAATCGGGGATAAAGGAAGTACCCCGAACCGGGGGGGAACCGTTGGAAAAGAAGGAAACGAAGGGGGCGGAGTCGAAATCGGTGTGTGAAGCGACGCAGAAGATGATCCGGCGGGCTGAGGAGCTGAACATATCGACCGTGTATGACCGCGCTGAGTCAATGAAACCCTGTCCCATCGGTGCGGATGGGAGCTGCTGTAAGAACTGCTCCATGGGGCCGTGCCGGGTGCCGCCTTCCAAAAAGGAAGGCGAGCCGGCCCGGGTGGGCTTATGCGGTGCCTCGGCTGAGACCATCGCAGCCCGGAATTTTGCCCGCATGGTTGCGGCAGGGGCATCGGCTCATTCCGACCATGGACGCGGAGTTGCCGAGGTGTTCTTGCTGGCGGCTCAGGGTAAGATACCGGGATATGGCGTCAAGGACACGCAAAAGCTGCTGCAGGTGGCGCTGGACTTCGGGCTTGATGTGGAGAAAATGGGGATTAAAGAGCTGGCGGTCCGGGTGGGAGAAATTGCGCTTGCCGAGTTCGGCAAACAGGAGGGGGAGCTGCTGTTTGCCCGGATGGCCCCGTTAAAGCGGCAGGAATTATGGAGGAATAAGAATCTGATGCCCCGGGGGATAGACCGGGAGATAGTGGAACTGATGCACCGGACCCATATA
>CAYWLT010000040.1:7786-15243 GCA_964459295.1 uncultured Thermodesulfobacteriota bacterium | reverse complement strand
CCCTTGCAGGTGTGCGGGCGGACACGCTCTATCATTACAGGATTCAATGGACAAAAAACGGGGCAACCGGTTACGGCCGGGACCGGACCTTCAGAACCGCGCGCAATCAGCGCCGCCCGTTTACCTTTGTCTTACCCGCCGATTCGCACCTCATGGATTTTGGCGATTTTTACGACATAATGACGGATACGCTGAAGCCCCTGCTCGAATCGGTTGGCGCTGATTTCTGGGTTGACCTGGGTGATTTGATCGGCGCAGACATCGGGGTCCATTGGACACCGGACCATGCAAATGCCCTTTACACGAGGGCGCTCTGGGGGATAAACACCATAGCTCACTCCTTACCCTTTATACCGGTGGTGGGAAATCACGAAATGATAAATCAATACTACGGCTCTGACGGCTGCCCTTTCGGGGCAGGCCTGTTGGATATCAGGTGTCAGGACGTCATGGGCGTTCGCTACGGCAATCCGCTGGCCGCCTATCAGGGAAGCGCACGCATCTCCTTTTTCCCCCTGTACGATCACGCGCCCGCCCTCCCTGACCCCGATTATAAAACATTTTTTGCGTGGGAATGGGGGGACGCGTTATGCATCGCCCTGGATCCTTTCCTGTACACCACAGAATTTCCCACCTGCTGCGATGGGATAAAGCCCGTCTTCACCCTGGGAGAGGTTCAAAAGAACTGGTTGTTGGATCTGCTCCACCATGACAACCACACCTGGAAATTTATTTTCATGCATCAGCACGGCGGACAACCTCCCTCCACCCAGTACTGGGGGGCACAATGCATACCGGAATGTTACGGCCGAGGGGGGGCGGCAACCGTGGAATCTTCCATACAGTACCAGGAGTGGATACGCGACCTAACCGATCGGCACCAGGTCGTCATCTTCCTCGGCCATGACCATGTCTTCAGCACCGGCATTCACCAAGGTATTCGATTCGTTACCTGCCCCACAATCAACAATTACGCGCAGTGGCCCTTTGATGAAGTGGGCTTCAGGGGTGAAGACTGGATATACCAGGAAGAAGCGACCTTCTCCGCCACCGTCGTCGGTGTCGGCATGGGGCAGGGGCGAGTCTATGTGAAAGATTATACACCGCCGCCGCCGGCGTCTTACATTTACAAGAATTTCGCCGGTTTAACTTTAAGAAATTACGGTCAGGAAGGGAAACCCAAAAGACTGCAGCGATACCTCAAAACCATCGACCCCGGGAAACGCAGCAAGGGTTATGACAATGGTTTTTCGGCTACGTCGTATGGCGGCTATCTCGCCGTCACCCGCGACGGAGAGAAACCCGAGGTTGACCACTCCCTGGCGGAATGGGAGGTGGGTGATCAAATTGCCGTGCATAGGGCGGCCGGCGGCGTGTTGAGGGTTGACGTCGGTCCGGACAAGGTGGAGATACGCATGCTCGATGTTAAGGGCAACCCGGTGGTCTATCCT
Organism: uncultured Thermodesulfobacteriota bacterium; assembly: GCA_964459295.1. Classification (GTDB taxonomy): domain Bacteria; phylum Desulfobacterota; class WTBG01; order WTBG01; family WTBG01; genus CAZWCD01. The sequence continues at coordinate 13,792 of CAYWLT010000040.1, read as the reverse complement.
GATCGATATGCGCAGGCGGGGGAGGAGGTCAAGGTCACCATCTGCGCCGGTCAGGATGATGAGCAGGGGGGATAATTAGTCTGATGCCTGCGGCGGCGAAGGTATGAAGTTGTCCTGCGCGACAGGTTTTCCCCCGTGGAATCCGCGCTCGATGCAACCGGTATATGGTGAGGCCATCCGCCGCAGCAGGGAACGGCAACGCTCCCGCTCCACCGGCTTCCGGCAAAGCGGCGAGGATGGTTCAGCGGGAAGCAAGAGGGCCCTTTGGAAACGGCCGAGCGTCTCGGCAAAGCCCATCCCCACCCCTTCATAAAACGCCTCCCGCGCGACACCCTCAAACAGTTCCCCTTTCCGGCTGTCGAGGGGATAATCGGGTTCCAGGCGGGGATCAAAGCACATCTCCGCCCCCACCAGCATGCCGATGCCTTTTACCGCCTCGAGCTGATAAGCCCCGGGCAGGTTATCGAGGTCACGCAGCAGATTCTCCTTTCCCCGGTTTCCCCGGGAGCCACTGAGCTGCCGCTCGAATGCCTGCAGGAAATTCCTGAAAAACCATTTTTCCATCGCGGGGATGGAGGCAACAATCATATCCCGGTTAAGCAGAAAGCCGTAATGCTTATACCCGAGATGGCGGTATCCCCACTGGGTGTAGAAAATCCGCGGTTGCATGTCCGCCACCGCCTCTCCCACCGGCTCAAACGCATCTTCAGAAACATGCTGGGCGGCCCGCACGATCCCGTACACCGCATCAGCGAGGTAGGACGGGGGAACATTCTTGAGCCACCCTTCCAACTCCGCAACTTTCTCCTCTCCGGCGATCGCACGCAGAGCGGTGTCGGTCCCCAGGCACCGGTATACCTCACCGAGATTCTCACCCGGGTAGGCGCCGACCAAACGGGCGCGTGAGGCCGGCATCAAGGGACTCACATCGCTCAGCAGAAAACGGGTGCTCATCTGGTCATAGCCGTATCCCTTGTAGCACAGCAGCCGTTTATAATCATCCCGTGAACAAAGCCGCAGGGCGCCTGCCGCGCCGCAGACAAGAAAAAAAACCAGCAGCAGGCCCATCGCCGCGGCCCCTCCTTTTCCCACCCTTCCTCCGCGCAACACGCCGGTGATGCCCGCGGCGGCAATCGCAAAATAAAAAGGGTAGAGCAGGTGCAGCCAGCGGTAGCGGTACACATCGGAGACCGAGAAGTATCCGAAGAAGCCGATCGACGGCCAGTATTCAAACGGAGCAATCTTCATGGGGGATAGGGAAAGGCAGAGGAGAAAAAAGATCGGAAAGCTCAGGAAAAACAGCGCCGGTGCGGCAGGATAGGCCGGCCCACGCATTTCCCCTTCACCCCCCCCGGCCTTGTCCGTACCCCGGGGCACGGTGCTTCGCGCAATAAACAATCCGCAGGCCGCGAGGAAGAGCACAAAAAGCACTGAAACCACACTCATCTCTTTTGCCGGATAGCCGTAGCCCAGCGAGTGGGGCAGGTTGAAGAAAAAATTTTGGATGAAGCTCCAGCCGTCCAGCCGAATGTTTTCCAGAATCGCGGATAAATATCGTCCTCCGGCCGGCGACGATATCGACCGGAGCGCCCAGGGAACCGCACCCGCAGCGAACCCCAGGACGTAGCCGGGCATACCCTTGATGGCGACGCGGACGGGCACGGCGAGCACGAGAAACAGGAGGCAGAAGGCACTGAGGATAATGAAGGTGTAGAAGGCATAGGTTCCCAAAGCAGACAGCAGGCCAAGGCCCAGCCACCAGCGCATCCCCGTCCCGCCGTCCCCGCCTTCGGTAATGCGAAAGAGGCACAGGAGCTGAAGCGCGGCGATGGGGTTGATCAAATGGTGGGAGGCGATGGTCCCCATGAGACCGAGCCGGGCAAACATGGGGGGCGGGAGGGTGAAGAGAGCGGCAAATAGCGCGGCAGCCCATACTCCATAGTACCGTCGCAGCAGCAGTATCCAGCAGAGAAGGGTGACCAGCGACGAGGCAAGGGGGCAGAGCTTGAAGGAAAGGAGGGAGCGGCCAAAAAATATAAAAAAGGGCGCCAGCAGAAATCCCTCGATCAGGCCGTCGCCCGACCGGGCTTCATACTGGTAGGCCAGGAGCGGCGCCCGCAGCCCGCCGTCAAGCAGGTCACAGGCCAGCACCCCGCTGGCGGTCTCGTCAAATGCCGGATGGGCGATATGCGAGCAGCCAAACAGAAGCAAACCGCCCCGCTGCAGCAGAAAAAGGCACACCAGCAGCAGGATTGCCGGGGCTATGAAGGTCGAACGGTTCTTCGCCACCACCACCCCCACCCAATGAAGAAAATCAACAGCGGCACCAGGCTCAGCAGGCTGTGCGGAAACAAAAGCTCCCCGAGGTTGAACGAGTTGTTATTGTCCATGGCATTCCAGTTGCCTATGTCCGCCAGCTTATAGATATCATATTGTTCAAAATGGGAAAAGGGAACCGGGTTGATGGATACCCTTCCCTCGAGCAGGTTCTTCGCCACCACCACCAGCGGGTTATTAACGTCCCGGGGAATTTCGTTGCCCACCGCCGCAATCGAAAGATTGATAAGCAGGGAAGCGGCGCCCAGCAGTAGATAGAGCCTGGGAAACCGGGCAAAGGACATGCCGGCAATAAGATACAAAAAGGGGAACGTCGGCAGCAGGTAGCGGGGGCCCGCGGCGGACCCGCCGTGCCAGGCATGGAAGCCGGCAATGAAACATATAAATACCGTGGAGATCAGCGCGCAGATCAGCAATGAACTCCGCCACTGCCGCCTCCCCAGGGAGAGAAAAAATCCGGGAACGGCCATCAGCATCACCGGAGAGCTGAAAAAGAGACCCCGGTAGGGCGAGATGAGCAGATCACCCAAACGACTGAGACCCGGAACGGCAAAGAGCTTGCCCTCCACTTTCCACATCACCAGGTCATTGGAGTAATGGTAGCTCGAGGCCAGGGGATGACCGAAACAGGCATAATTGTACCATCCCAGCACCGCTCCCGGCAGAAGGCAGCCGAGCAGGAAGACCGGGATATAGCTCCTTCCCTCGCGCACGCTCACCAGGCAGAAGGCGATGCCCGCCAGCATGATCATGGTGGAAGGTTCAATCAGCACCGCCAGCGCCGCGAAAAAACCCGCGAGCGCGGCCGTCAGGTTCATGCGCGTCGCGGCGCCATACCGGATGTTCATGGCCAGGACAAACGAAAGCAGCGAGCAGCAGGCCGCCGGCTGGTGGCAGTAGAAGGTGGTGCTGTAGGAAAAGGCCAGCGTCCCGAAGCCGAAAAGCACGGTAAGCGCCATCGCGGTGGTGGCGCCCATGCCGAAAACCCGGTGAAAGACATAAAAGATGAGCAGGCAGAGAAGGGCGGACATCGCCGCCACGGTGCAGAGGGTGCTAGCGTAGGCGCAGAGCAGCATCTGCCGTCCCGGATCATCCGGGAAGAGGCGAGCGGCGACCATGTGGGCTGCGGCGAAAAAAGGGACCGCGAGAAACGAGAGCCCCGGCGATTTGTTGGAATAGTAGTGGCCGTCATAATACGCCCAGTCGCCGGTATTCACCCACCCCATTCCCGGGGCATCCTCGCGGCACCGGTCGATGGCGAAGGTACCGTAGTCGATGATCGAGCGGGTAAGGCATATTCGTGCGTTCTGGTTCCACCCCCCGCCCTGGAAAAAATAGGCATAGGTTATGAAAAAGAGGAGGAAGAGCGGGAAATAGAGGGAGCGGCTGTGAGTTTTTAGCGGTTCGGCGTTTTTCATTCATTTATCTCATAAATGATGCAGGATGCACGATGCACGATACACCATACAGGATAAAACCCAAACGCAGGGGTAGGCACAGTATTACTCCTGTCTTCTGATTCCTGATTTCTGACTCCTGTCTTCTGACTTCTTACTCCTCCCCATAATAAACATCGACGGCATATTTTGACGCAAAATGCTTTTTCAGCACAAAATGCGCTTTGACATAGTTGTATATGTCCACCTGCCCGGGGCGCTCGGCGTACAGCATTTCATCTTCATAGGGGGGGCGGATGTCCGGAAGCCAGGCGGTGATCAGGCACCAGGCGCGCTGCTTGCCTTCCAGGAGCGCCGACAGCTCGTCTACTGTTTCAGGCGTGTAAATAGTAATGTCCCGGGCATAGTAGCGGAAATGCTCCCCTGCATATCCCAGGGAAAAAACCAGGTCGCCGGCACGGCCGCGCACCTGCTCTTCCACGTAGCGGACGGACTCACGGTAATCCTGGCGATCCCGGCTTATCGTCGCGGCAAGGGCGGGAAATTGCAGGTAGAAAAGCGCCGCAATCAGGGTGATAGCTACCGCCGTCCTGAACCGGGGTCTTAAACCGCCGGCCATCGCCACTATCCCCCGGCCCAGCACCAAAAGGGCGAAAGGCAGGACAAATATGAAATACCGCTCGAAGACAAACATGGGGTTTATGAGCAGGTAGAGGGAAAGAGGCAGCACAAAAAGCACCAGCAGATATACAAACAGGACCGGATCCCGCCTGAGCACCGCATACATGCCCAGGCACAACAGGACGCCATAGAAGATGACGCCCGCCAGGCCGGTGATGCCGGGAAACAGGAATAAAGTTACAAGGCTCTCCACAAAGGGAGCGCGATTGACACCGACCAGGCGGACTTTACCCAGATTTTCAAGAAAGGCGGAAAGCAGGGGGCTATAAATAAGCAGCGTTATGACGCCGGCGCCCATAAGTGAAACGACAGTATTGCGTAAGGCCGGTGCGTAGCTATGGATCCGACCCCTCCGGCCCATGACCCCAAGCAGGAGCGTCGTGAAAAACTGCGACAGCGCCACGGCGGCCATGAAGATATGGGAACAGAACCCGAGCACGGTGAAGCAGGCAAACAATATCCACCAACGAGCCTTGTCCTCCTTCACTCCCTTAAGAAAATAAAGCGAGGACAGGATGGAGAAGAGGGCGAGACCGGAATAGCCGCGGGCTTCGGTCGAGTGATCGATGTGAAAGGGGGCAACGGCCAGGAGCAGGGCGGCGATGCCGGCGCAGGGAGCGCCCAGGAATTTTTTTCCGAAGTAAAACACCGCTATGATGGCAAGTAGCCCCATTATCACCGCGGGCAGCCTGGCGGTAAACTCGCTCTCGCCGAAAACCTTTATCGTGTAACGAACCAAAAGAGAATTCAGCAAATGGTTGTTGAAATAGTAGCCAAGATCGGTAAATATGCGCCAGACGGAATGGGCTTTGGCGTAAGGCAGCGTGCTCCAGATCTCATCCCACCAGAAGCTCTGGGTTATATTCCAGCAGCGCAGGACACATCCCGCCAGCAGGGCGAATGCGAACAAAAGCACGGAGTTTCGGTCACCGGTGTGGGATGCGTTCATGTGCAGGATGACTACCCTCTGCTATAAAGACAATATAAACTGATTATGCCATCACAGGGTCATTCTGCGGTTCGACCGCAGAATCCAGTTAATTATCTTTCAGTGGTTCATCCCCCTAAAAATAAATTGAAAAAAGGGGTAAAATCTGATTTAGTCACACCAATCAGCAGGCGCCCGACAAGAGCAGACCCAGTATAGCTTTTTAGCGGCGGCAAATAAAACACTTTTTTCATAAAGCGGCAATGAGCGGGACACCCGGTTTTATAAGCATCGTGATACCGGTTTACAACGAAGAGGAGAGAATTCACCAGTTTCTTCCTCGGGTAATCGAGTATGTGCGGCACAAGGATTTCACGTGCGAGCTGGTGATCGTGGATGACGGGAGCACCGATCGTACCGTTGCGCTGGTTGAAGACATGATTCACCGGCAGCTCCCCGGACGGTACCGGATCCTGCGGCTCGCACACAACGCCGGCAAGGGAGCCGCCATCAGAAAAGGCATGCTGGAGGCGAAGGGCGAGCACATCTTTTTTTTAGATGCCGACGGCTCCACCTCCATTGAGGAAATCGGCCGCTTGATCACCCATTTCGCCAATGATATCGACATCTACGCTCATGCCGATCAGATCGTTCGGCAGTGGT
>CAYWLT010000040.1:0-7776 GCA_964459295.1 uncultured Thermodesulfobacteriota bacterium | reverse complement strand
CCGGATCATACAGCTTTTAAAAAACTCGGGAAAGGGAGCAGCTATCCGGAAAGGAATGCTGGAAGCCGCAGGCGAGTATATTTTCTTTATAGATGCCGATGGCTCTACGTCAATAGAGGAGATTGATCGATTTATCCCCCAGTTCGCTGATGAGATTGACATTTATATCGCCCGCAGGACCCTCAAGCAGAAGGCGCCCCTTAAAAGAAAGTTCTTCGGCTATGGATACATCCTGCTGGCGAATTTTCTCCTCCGCCTCGGCGTGTCCGACATCACCTGCGGATTCAAATGTTACCGGAAAGGGTGCGTGCAGACCATCTTCTCTCGGCAGCGGCTGAACAACTGGAGCTTTGACGCGGAAAATATTCTTGTCGCCCGGAAACACGGATACCGGATTAAAGAAATAGAGGTGGCGTGGGAGCACACGCCCGGGTCCAAGGTGCGTGTGTTTAAGAACGTGATCGTCTGCGGCCTTGATCTCCTGAGAATTAAAGCGAATGACCTGAAGGGACTATATGCCTGAGCATAGCGCAACTGATTATGACGCCACATGCGAAGATGCGGCCTGTTCTGAGGGGCGACCGGCCGGTCGCCCCTACACTTAGAAAAAAAACCCGATCCACGCTTTCGGGGGAATGACACCCCGGGAAAGGGAAAATAAGCATACCATGTCATTCCCGCAGATGCGGAAACCCGATGGTTTTTCATGCTTCGTTGTGCCCCGAAGGGGCATGTATGTTTGTCCGGTTAATTACTTTTTGTCGATCGCTCAGGGGTTCAAAAAGCGCCCGTTATGGATTCCACACGCACCACTTCCCGCATTCGCCAGACCACGCTCATCCTTCTGTTCATTACCGCCCACTCCTTCCTCATGAACGGATACTCTCATGTGAACCGCTATCTCACCGTCGGTCTCTACCTCGATCCCATCGCCGCGAAGATTGATCCCGGCCTGTTCCGCAATTCGCTTTATACCCAGAGTGTTGAAGGAAAAAAGGCGCGCCTTTCTCTGCTGCACAACCTCAGCCCCCATATTTTTCGCCATGTCGACCTGGAAACATTTTCAATAATCCAGTGGCTCTTCTGCCTGTTTTTCACCTCGGCAGCGCTCTTTTATCTCGGAAAAACGCTGGCCGGCTCTGATGTGGCCGGATATGCGACGGCGCTGCTGTTCACCAGCAAATTGAACGAGTGGACGCTCGGCTCTCCCGCCGTTTATATCAATTTTTTCCACCACGGCCTGCAGTGGGCCATCATGCTCAACATTCTCTCACTCGCGCTGATTTTCAGAAAAAAATATCTTTGGGCGTCTCTCCTGATGGGTGCGGCCTGGAATTTTCATCCCATGAGCGTTCTTTTTCTTCTGGCGCTCCTCTTCGCGCACTGGCTCGCGCACACCCGGGAATACGGACTTAAAACCCTGCTGGCGTGCGGCGCCGCCTTTGTCTGCGCCGCCCTTCCCATGCTCACCCAATCGCTGGACTATGCGCGCATCAACTGGGAATATGGCCCGGAATGGCTGCGCGGGGTACTGTGGACGGTGTGGTACACGGTTTTTCCTTCCACCTGGCCCGCCTTTTACTTCGTCCGTGCCGGCCTCTACTTCTGGCTCTTTCTCATGGGAATCTCCACCCTTCCCCGGGGCCGGATGAGAAGCGACCTCATCCTGTTTGTGAGCGCCGTTGGCATACTGTGCGGCGTGGGTACCGTCTGCGCTGAAATCATTCCGGTTCCCACCATCATCAAAATGAGCCTGTGGAGAAGCTCATGGCTTTATATCTTGCTCTCCCTCCCCTGCCTGGCGCGCCTTTTCATAATCATCTGGGACAACGGTTTCCTGAGACGCTTCCTGATTATCGCAACCCTGATCCTGCTTACCGGCTGCATTCATTCCTTTCCTTACTACTACCTGCTTCTTTTCAACGTCTTCTTCCTTCTCCTGCTACTGCAATCACGGATGGAGAATCGCTGCGCCCGGCTGTACCGGCACTTGCTCCCCGCATTCTTCATCCTGCTGTGCGTTTTTCTCATCTGCCAGGGCCTCTTCGACCGTGGCGTCGGGGCAGTGGCGACCGGATTGAGCGCGACCGGCGCGTTTCTTCTCCTGCTCAGCGCGCTCGAAAAGAGCCTTCCCCGCCTGCGGAGCCGCCGTTTATTCATACCCCTCGCCCTCCTGTTTATGGTATTCCTGGATGGCGGCAGTCTATGGCACCGGGGAGGGCCGGACATTTATTACCACGGCTATCGCAAGGGTGAAAAAGACCCCTGGGCGGACCTGCAATTCTTCGCTCGACAACATACCCCCAAGGACGCGCTGTTCATCATCCCGCCCTACCTCAACGATTTTGGAATTTACTCGCAGCGGGCGACGCTGGGCGACTGGGCGGAGGGATCAAGCATCATCTACCTGGCCAACGATTACGCGAAAAAATGGCTGGAGCGGATGGAGACGCTGGGCTGGCATAACGTCTGGGATCTGGAAACCGGCTACAATGCCCTCACCACGGAAGCGATCGTCGCGACGGCGAATAAGTACCGCGCCCGGTATGTGGTGACCCAAAGGCCCAAAACCTTTGACCTGCCGGCGCTGTACGAAAACAAGGCGTTCATCCTCTATGAAATACCTCCGCCAACAAATGATAAAAGCTAGCCAAACATATTGGAAATATCAGTAGGCGCGCCTTCAGGCGCGATGCATTCGCGGCTGAAAGCCGCTCCTGCCGGTCATAAACCTAACCGAGAGAAAAAATCTCATCATTTTATACGACAGGATGCGGTTGGTTTGTCATCCCGAAAGTAACGAAGGATTTTGCTTTTGCTGATATGAGCATAGGAGATACTTAGCAGAGTTTATCCCAAGCCGATAAGACGAGATTCTTCGGCCCACGCCTCAGAATGACAGGTGAACGTCTCGGAATATCAATCTCTGGATCAATTTTTTAAAGTCAACTACTCAAAAACCATCCCATGGATAAAACCAGACCTTCCACACTGCTGGTGAACGTGTATTACGCCGAGTCGGGGTATGGCGAGCGGTTGCTTACGCCCCCGCTGGGCATAGCCTACCTTTCCGAATATTTGACCGCAAGGAAGGTTGACCACCATGTGATGGACATGGGGCGCGGCTACACCAAGGATCAGGTCATCCGCCGGGTGAAAGAACTGAACTGCGGTACGGTGGGATTTTCCATCAATTCCTTATGCATGGACAAAACCGTGGACCTGATCGCCTCCGCCAGAGAAGCGGCACCCTCACTGCGCGTCATCGCGGGAGGCCCGCATGTATCGACCCTGCAGGAGGAGCTGTTGCGGGAATGCCCCGGCATAGATTACGCGATTATCGGCGAGGGAGAGGAATCGCTGTTTGAACTGCTCAGAGGGGATGCGCCCGAGAATATCCCGGGGTTAATCTACCGTGATGCAAGAGGGAATATACGGGTCAATGGCAAGCGGATCACCGGAAACATTGACGACCTGCCCTTTCCCCGGTTCGAAAAATTTGAGCTCGATGCCTACGAGGACAGATCAATCCCCCTCCTCACCTCCCGGGGATGTCCCTACAAATGCGTCTTTTGCCAGCAGAGCAGCCTGCTCAGCAAAAACTGGCGGGGGAAAAGCGCGGCGTATTTGGTTGAAGAAATTCAGCACTGGATCGACCGGGGCTGCCGGACCTTCCAGATCCTGGACGACAATTTTGCCTATGATCTGCAGCGGCTCAAGGCCATACGGGAGCTTTTCCTGCAACATGCCATCCCCGCTCCTACCATCAACATCGTCGGCGGCGTCCGGATAAGCGGCATGACCGGGGAAAAGCTGGCGCTTTTAAAGGACATCGGGGTGGAATATATCTCCTTCGGCGTGGAGAGCTTTTCCGACGAGGTGCTGCGCTTCATCAAAAAGGGCACCACCACCGGCCGGATTGAAAAGGTGGTCGGCCTGGCAACCGCGATGGGCTTCAAGGTCAGGCTGTTTTTTATCATCGGTTTTCCCTATGAGACGGCGCAATCGCTGGAAGACATGTTTGCCTTCATCCGGCGCCACCCGATCTACCAGGCGCGCTTCTTCAACCTTGTGCCATACCGGGGTACCGCGCTGATGAACTGGATTGACGCACACGGAAGAATGTTATATTCATACAACGAGTACATGAACAACTTCAAGGTCTACCAGGACATCCCGCTTTTTGAGGCAGCGCATACCATGAGCATCGCCGAACGGACACAGGCCCTGGAAGAGGCACGCCGGCTTGCCGAAAGCGTGCACGAGAAATATCAGCTCTCGGATGCGGCGCAAACAAAGCATTGCAAGGAATAGGCGCATGCTCCTTACCATTGTGGTTACCGTCTTTAATGAAAAAGATACCATCATCGAAGCGATCCGGCAGGTTGAGGCTCTGGACCTGGACAAGGAAATTATCGTGGTTGACAACTGCTCCACCGACGGGACCAGGGAACTCTTGCAACAATACGGAAGCAGCCCCATACAGATAGTCTTCCAGGAAAGAAATTACGGCTATGGCCAATCGATCATCACCGGCTGCGACATGGCCAGGGGAGAATATCTCTACGTGCATAACGCCGACCTCGAATATGACCCCCGCTATGTGCATGAAATGATAGCATGGGCAAGCCGGGAGGGGTATGACGCGGTCTTCGGCTCGCGGCTGGCGCACCGGAGCAAATCCTACCTTCAGCTCATCCGGGAGCGCCCGTACTATTTGGCCTCGGTTATATCAACCCTTATGATTAACGCCTTCTACCGCAAAAACTTCACCGATATCATCGGCAGCAAGTTCTACCGCACGGCTTCTTTGCGAAAACTCTACCCCATTGCCGACCGGAGCATCACCTTCGACTTCGAGGTGGTGAGCAAGCTCTGCAAACGGGGCTACCGCATAAAAGAGATTCCCGTGTCCTACCGGCCCCGCTCCCGCCGGGAAGGGAAGAAAATAAAAATGTTCGACAGCGTTCCCGCGTTGCTGGCACTGCTGAAAGTCAGGCTGTTTGACTAGCAGGCGGTTGAAAAGGCAGTGGCGCAGGATGATAAAGATTGTTGAATAGCATGTGACTCAAGGGGGAGGGGCTTTTGAGCCACAAATCAGACGGGTGCTTTTCGACTGCCGGCTAGGGAATGCCGGCTTTCTGTTTAACAACTTCCCTGCCTCCTTCCCTGTGATTATCCTTTGCTTCAACAAGTTTCAACTCGAGTATTTTTTCAAAAAACAGACCGGCCTTCAGCCTTCTCCCTTCCGGGGTCATATGATGCGCGTCCGTAAAATACCCGTGGATTTTCTTTCCCTGAAAGGGCGTGGCCTGATCCACAAAAGGTATCGAAAATTTATCCGCAGTTTCCTGCACTGCCCGGTTAAACCGCTCCATCCCCGCATACCAGCTTTTTTCGTCGGCATAGTGTTCTTCGTCCACGAGAAAGTGTTTTGGTATTGACAAAAAATCGATATCTGTTTCATTCCGATCGGTAAAACAGTGCGCCTGATTGGACAGGATCAAAGGGATTTTTCTTGATTTTGTAATTTCTATGAGCGTTTCTAAATTTCTTTGAAAAGAATACAGGCTTGGAAAATCCGAAAATGATGTCGGCTGTAAATCCGGTTTGCGCAGGTCACCGTAGAAAAACGTGCCTATAAATTGCTCAAACGTCTTTGGGTAAGCCAGATCGGCCAGATAGCCGTAGAAATGGCCGTAATCCTTCCTGAACGGTTTTGAAGAATACGGGGGCATAGTGAACGATTGGATAAGATCGTTGCATGCATGAAACATAATGATGAGATCCGGCTCCATATCATCCAGCCAGAACAGATATTGGATGATGCTGTGCTGGGTTGTCCAAAAAAATTTGCCCGCATTAATCACCTCGATTGTTCTTTGGGGATACGCTTTAGATAATAACTCCTGGAGAAATATTGGATATGAATCCCCCGATATATTCCCTTCCGCGGTGGTGGACCCCCCTAAACAGATAATTCTAAAAACCCCGCGGGGCTTTGGAACCTCAACGTTCTGATGGGTGGGCGGATGTTGAAGAAAGGTATGGTAAGGTTTTGATCGCCTCAAACTCATTTCGTGTGTGTAATATTTCATGGAGCCGAAAACATAAAGCAAACAGCAGAAAAGGATGAAGCAGGTATAATGGAGTACGGTCAGTCGTATTTTCAGTTTCTTCAAATAATAGGGAACAAAAAAACCATTGAAGAGCACAACAACCGCCACCACGCGAATAAAAATTGAAGATTTCGGGAAATACTGAAGAATGGTTCCCTGTGAAAACAATAGGCCGAAATAAATTATTGCATAAAAAACCTCATACAGTGCTGTTATAAAGGGAGACATGGCGAGAGGCCCTTTCAATGGATCAATCGTTACATCGCAACAATGCCCATAAAAGTGAGAGGTTTACCATAGAAATGTTTTGGCAAGAAGCCGGTTCCAAGAAAAAGTTATATTCAATCAATCATCTTTTCATCCACAGTGATTAAAACAATGCGTAAATGAAAGTGGATACCGTACCGGTTTGGGCAAAAACAATAAATAAACTGACGATAAAAAGCATGATGGATATTAAAGCAAACCACCAGGCCTTTTTTGCTTTCATATAATCCCACACTTCAAGCAAAATAGGTTTATTTTTCCCCATGAGTTTCCTCGTGCCTTATACTTGCCTCGATTTGGTTCAGCATTCTCGTTGAGACGCACGCCATGGACTCACACCCTGCAATCTTCTAATCATCGGCGTCAACCTCGCTATCCCACGCATCCCGCATATTTTCTTCCCGCTTGATGCAGAAGTTGTCCATTATGATCACGTCAATACCTGTTCCCATCATGCATTTATATGCATCGTAGGGAGTACACACGATGGGCTCACCTCTGATGTTGAAAGAGGTATTGATCAGCACCGGGATGCCCGACAGTGTACCGAACGCTTTAATCAGATCATAATAGAGACTGTTCCGGCTTCTTTTGACTGTTTGCAGGCGCCCGCTTCCGTCCACATGCGTGACCGCGGGCATTTTCGACTGCCACAATTTGCGCACCGGGTATACCATAAGCATGAAATCAGCCGGTTCGGGAATAGGCATATCGCACTCAAAATATTCCATCGCGTCGTCTTCGCAGACCGCGGGAGCAAACGGTCTGAACTTTTCACGATGTTTCACCTTTGTATTCAGCAATTCCTGGGCGTTGGGGTTGGCGGGATTTGCCAGGATGCTTCGCGCCCCCAGTGCGCGGGGCCCCCATTCCATGCGCCCCTGAAACCAGCCCACGACATTATTGTCATATATGAGCCGGGCCGTGTTCGCAAGCAGCTCGTCGCGATTTGCAAAACGGGTATAGGCAATATGGTTGCTGTCCAGAAAATGTTTTATTTCCTGCGGGGTAAATTCCGGTCCCAAATAGGCATGATCTAAACGGCAGGTCCGGGGATTCCCCAGAATGGAGGAATAAATAAACGATGCGGCGCCTATGCTGGTTCCGCCGTCTGATGCATTCGGCTGTATCCAGACTTTTTTAAACGGCGTGCTGCGCAGCAGCTTGCCGTTAAAGACGCTGTTCAGGGCTACTCCGCCGGCAAGCACCAGCGCGTCACAGCGTGTTTCCTGATGGACGTGGGTGAGCATGGCCGCCATGACTTCCTCGGTGATCAGCTGTACCGCGGCGGCAATGTCTTTATGCCGCGCGGTCATAGCGCTTCCCCGAGGGGTCACCGGACCGCCAAGCAGACCGCACAGCTTTTTCGACGGCATACGATCGGCATACT
>CAYWLT010000039.1:0-15390 GCA_964459295.1 uncultured Thermodesulfobacteriota bacterium | reverse complement strand
CTTAAACGGAAGGCAGGCAGCTTCATGAGACTTCGAGACAGGCCGATGCCGTGCGGGTCTGTCGGACCAAGTTAGAAAGTCACTGCCGTTCTACAAGGTTCCGAAGAATTTTGTTGTGACGTTAAAAGCCCCCTCCCCATACGCCATATATAAATTAACATGTGTTATTAAGCTGATAAGGACCCCATGAAAAACGAGGTCTGGGTTTTTGCCCAGCGTGAACAGGACAGGATAGCCGAGATAACCCTTGAGCTGCTGGGCAAGGGCAGAGAGCTTGCCGACAGGCTCAATGTCGGCCTGGCTGCCGTGCTTTTGGGCAATCAGGTCGCCGGGCTTGCGCGTCCGCTCATAGCCCACGGCGCGGACACCGTGTACCTGCAGCAGCATCCCGGGCTCGATTCGTACACCACCCTTCCTTATACCCGTACGCTGGTTGACCTGGTGAACCGCTTTGAACCGGCGGTGTTCATCCTGGGCGCAACCACCCTGGGCCGCGACCTGGCGCCGCGCGTGGCCTCCCAGCTCAAGGTGGGCATCACCGCCGATTGCACCGATCTCGCCATCGATCACTACACCGATCCGGTGAGCAAGGAGCGCTTCAAAAATATCCTGATGCAGATCCGCCCCGCCTTCGGGGGCAATATCATCGCCACCATTGTCAACCCCCGCACCCGGCCCCAGATGGCCACGGTCAGGGAAGGGGTGATGAAAGCACTTCCACCCGACCCGGCGCGCTCGGGAAACGTGGTGAGCGTTGAACATGCGCCGGATGGCCGGGACGGCGGGGTTGCCATCCTGGAGCGCACCCGGGTGGAAAGGACGGTCAATCTAAAATCAGCCGGCATTATTGTGGCAGGCGGCGCCGGCGTGGGCAACGCGGAAAACTTCAAGCTCATTTTCCGCCTGGCCTCCTGCCTCGGCGCCTCGGTGGGAGCAACCCGGGCGGCAGTCGACGCCGGATTCATCCACCGTGACCACCAGGTGGGCCAGACCGGCACCACCGTCCGCCCCCGGCTGTACATCGCCTGCGGCATTTCCGGCGCAGTCCAGCATCGCGCCGGCATGTCCGAGGCAAAAAAAATAGTTGCCGTCAACACCGATCCCGAAGCCCCCATCTTCGGCATCGCCCACTACGGCATCGTGGGCGACCTGAAAGAAGTGCTTCCCCGGATGATCAGGACTTACAAATCAAAAAGCGGCGGTGGCGTAAGGTGAAAAATTTTTTCCAGGACAACGCGGACATACAGTTTTTTTTCAACCATTGTGACTGGCCGAAGATCGTAAACCTCTGCGAGCCGGGCTTCAGCGATGCGGCACACCATGATTACGCGCCGGAAGACGTGCCCGACGCGGTGGACAGCTACCGGCGGGTGCTCTCGCTGCTGGGAGAAATAGCCGCGGAGCGAATCGCCCCCCGCAGCGACGAGGTCGATCTTTCGGGGTGCTCCTTTGACGGACACCGGGTTGCCTATGCCCCCGGCACCGGCGATTCGCTCAAGGCCTTTGTCCAGGCGGACCTGATGGGCATGACCCTTCCCCGGTGCTACGGCGGCCTCAACTTCCCCGCGATTATCTTCACCATGGCCCAGGAAATCGTCGCCCGGGCGGACGCCGGCCTGCAAAACCTCTTCGGGCTCCAGGGCGTCGCCGAGATCATCCATGCCTTTGCCGACGAGGAGATTAAAGAGAAGTATCTGCCCCGCTTCTGCCGGGGGGAGGTGACCGGCGCCATGGCCCTCACCGAAGCCGAGGCGGGAAGCGACCTGCAAAACGTCAAGCTCAGGGCGGTTCAGGACGAACACGGCGCCTGGCGGCTTACCGGCGTGAAACGCTTCATCACCAACGGCAACGCCGACGTGGTGCTGGTGCTGGCGAGGTCCGATTTCGACGAGGAAGGCGGACTGGGGCTGAGCCTGTTTCTCGCCGAAGCGAAGGACGGCATCACCGTGCGGCGCATCGAGGAAAAGCTGGGCATCCACGGATCACCCACCTGCGAGCTGCAGTTTGATGGTGTCCCCGCCCGGCTCATCGGCGAGCGGAAGCGCGGGCTGGTCACCTATGTGCTGGCCCTGCTCAACGGCGCGCGCATCGGCACCGCCGCCCAATCCATCGGCATCGCCCAGGCGGCGCTGCAGGAGGCGCGAAGCTTCGCCCACGCGCGGCAGCAATACGGAAGGCGCATCGAGACCATCCCCGCGGTTGCGGACCTGCTCGCCGACATGCAGGTCCGCATCGAATCGGCGAGGGCGCTGACCTATGAGGCGGCGATGGCCATGGACACCGCCGCGGGCACGCTGAAGCGCCTTGACGCGCTCTCGGGGAAAGAGGATCAGGGCGGCGGTCCGCCGCTGAAGGAACTCAGGAAGGACGCTAAAAAATATGAGCGGCTGGTGCTGCTCCTCACCCCGCTTGCAAAGTACTACAGCACCGAGATGAGCGTGCAGGTAACCTCCGATGCCATCCAGGTCCTGGGGGGAAGCGGTTATATGAAGGATTACCCGGTGGAGCGCTACTTCAGGGACGCGCGCATCACCACCATCTACGAGGGGACCTCCCAGTTGCAGATTGCCGCGGCGGTGAGAAGCATCATCAGCGGCGCCCTGGACCGCTACCTGGACGATCTCTCGCAGGATTGTGACGGCGCCGGGAGTAAGGCGCTTTCCAGGAAGCTTGGCCGGGCCCGAAACATGCTTACGCAGGCAGTTAAGCATCTCGGAGAAAAAAAGGATGGGCGCTACACCGACCTCTGCGCCCGTCATCTGGTAGACATGGCAATTTCAATTCTCATCGGTCATCTTTTGCTCCGGCAGTCGCGCGCCTGCACCCGCAAGAAGATCATCGCACGGCGTTTCGTATCCGCGATGCTTCCCTGGGCACAGATGCACGGCCGGCGGATCCTGAGCGGTGAGACCTCCACCCTGCAGCACTTTGCCGCCATCGTGCCGCTGAGGAAAGAGTAAAGCCGGCCCGGTTTATGGTCGGGTTGTGGAATCAACGGGTTCCGATCAAGAAAGGGATATTTATAAATAGAGCCTATTTCAACAAAAGCAGTCATCCTGTGACTTGATCGCAGGATCCGGCAAAAACATAGCAACTGGATGCTGCGGTCGAGCCGCGGAATGAACCGTCTATAACGTGACGTGACAGAATTTAATATGAAAACCAAAACAATCCAGTCATTGCGAGGAGTCGTGTCGGGACGAACGAAGCAATCTCCCGCGAATTCACACAAGTACTATTTATACTTCTTGGTGCTCTGTAGCACCTAAGGCTTTATCATGAAAAACAAAGTTCTGGTTCTGGGTCTGGACGGATGCACCTTTGACCTGCTCGATCCCTGGATGGAGAAGGGGTTCCTGCCCAATCTGAAAAAAATTAAGGAGGAGGGAACCACCGGCAGATTGCGCTCAACCTATCCCCCGGTGACCGGTCCTGCCTGGGTGAGCTTCATGACCGGCAAGAACCCGGGCAAGCACAGTATCTATGAATTTCTGGTGAGAAAGCCCGGCAGCTACGGGGAATTTCCGGTAAATGCCGACAACCGCGACGGACAGACGCTGTGGGAAATCTTAAGCGCGCAGGGCTACCGGGTGGCGGTGTTAAACGTCCCCATGACCTACCCCCCCCAGAAGGTCAACGGCGTTCTCATCAGCGACTTCCTCACCCCCGCGGGCAAGCGGGATTTCACCCACCCGCCGGAATTGCTGGATGAGATTGAAGAAAAATTCGGCAGGTACTATCTGCACCAGCGAACAATTGAAGCGGCCATTTTCACCTCGGATAATTACATTGCCACTTTCCTCGAGGACTGCCTGGACATGATGCGCTACAAATGCGCGGTGGCAAAATATTTGATGAGCAAGGAAGACTATAACTTTTTCATGCTGCATATTGTCGCCACCGACCGGGTGCAGCATACCCTGTGGAACATCCTGGATCCCAATCACCCGCACTATCGGGCGGACCTGGCCGGGCGCTATTACGATAAGGTGGTTTCTTTCTACCGTGAGCTCGATAAGCAACTGGGGGAGATTATCGGGACTTTTGATTCTTCCGGCACCGTGTTCATCATTTCCGACCACGGGTTCTGCACGGTAAACCACACCATCGATCTGAACGCGTGGCTGCTGCAGGAAGGATATATACGGCTCAAAGGCGGCTTCTTCACCCGGCTGAAATATTTCCTCTGGAAGCGCGGCCTGACCTACGAATGGCTGTTCGGAAGGCTGGGAATGGCCTGGGGAAAGCTGTGGGCTAGAATACTGGGAAAATACTGGGAGAAGCTGCTGGCGGCAATGGCAAAAAGCAAGTTCGCCAAATCCCCCATGAACTTTGTGACAAACCTGATTCTACACAAAAGCGTCTGGCTGCTTTCTTTAAAGGATGTGGACTGGTCACAAACCAGGGCGTACTGCAAGACCGGGCAGGGCCAGATTTTTATCAACCTCAAGGGAAGGGATCCCCAGGGCACGGTGAACGGCGGAAAGGAATACGAGGAGCTGCAGCAGGAGATCATCGAAAGGTTCAGGCGTTTAATGAACGGGCTCACCGGCGGAAAATCACAGGCCGAGATCTATGCCCGGCAGGAAATTTACAGCGGCACCTATTTCGACGAGATGCCGGACATTACCGTCATCGCCAATCGGGACGGCTACCAGGCGGGAAGCTTTGTCGACTTCGGCTCCAACCGCACCGTCAGCGATCTCACCCTGCTCACCGGCAATCACGATATGCACGGCATCTTCCTGGCGAAGGGGGAGTCGGTCAATAAGGGTTCAAGCATCAGCGGGGCCAACCTGATCGATGTTGCGCCCACGGTCTTGCATGTCATGGGCTGCAAAGTGCCGAAGGATATGGACGGCAGGGTGCTGACCGGCATTTTTGAGGAAGGGTTTATAGAGCGGCACCCGGTTGCTTTCATCGAAGCAGCGGTAAGCGCCAAGGAAGTTCGCAGTGAAATGTCCCCCGAAGATCAGAAGCAGGTGCTCGAGCAGCTGCGCAGTTTGGGATACATTGATTAATAGGTTACCTTGCAACTATGCTCTGAGGCGTCAAATTACTAAAAACTCTCCTCCCCCATCAGAGACTGTGTCATAATGAAGAAATTTCCGTTATTGTCATTCTGAACCCTTCGCCGGTCATTCTGAGCGGAGCGAAGAATCTCCTTGTTTGCTCAGGATAAACTCCGTGAAGAATCTCATAGAATCAATGGGTGGAAAATTGAGATTCTTCGGCTGCAGCCTCAGAATGACATTATGACCCAGTCTCCCAGGGGAGAGGGGACTATTGATAACCATAACAAAATGAGGGGTGGTCCGGCGCATTTTCATGAAAACGCTCATAACCGGAGGGAATGGATTTGTAGGATCGGCCCTGGCGGCAAAGCTGGTGGAGCAGGGCGAGGAGGTGCGGGTAACCGTCCGCCAGGGAAGCAACACCCGGAACCTTGACGGCCTGCCGGTGGAAAAAGTATTTGCCGACGTGCGGGATGAGCGTGCCGTGCGTGAGGCGCTCAAAGGTTGCCGGCGTCTCTATCACACCGCCGGGCTTTACAAGGTATGGCTGCGCGATGAAAGTGAATTGCGTGAGGTCAACGTGTCCGGCACCCGCGTGGTCATGCGGGAGGCGCTCAGGCAGGGGGTGGAAAAGGCCGTACTTACCAGCTCGGTTGCCGCCCTGGGGGTCAGGGAAGACGGCCGGCCGGCCGACGAAAGCGTGCGCTTCAACCTCTGGACCACCAGGCTTCCCTACGAGGTGTCAAAGTATGAATCCGAAGAGGCCGCATGGGAATTGTTGCCCGAGGGACTTCCCCTGGTAGTGGTGCGGCCTTCGCTGGTTCTGGGCGAACGGGATGTTTATCCCACCCCTTCCGGCAAACTGGTGCTCGACGTCCTGCACGGCAGATACCTCTTTTACCTCGAAGGAGGCATCAATCTGGTGGATATTAACGATGCGGCCGCGGGCCACCTGCTGGCGATGGAAAAGGGAAGAATCGGGGAGAGCTACAACCTGGGAAACAACGCAAACAACATATCCTTAAAAGATCTGTTTTCTCTCATCGGTGAAATCGCCGGCGTGGCGGCTCCCCGCTTCAAGATACCCTACGCCGCGGCGATGGCTTACGCCAACCTCTCGCTGGTGCTGGCAAATTACGTCACCCGCAAACCTCCCCTTCTCTCTCCCGGTGCCCTCCAGGTGCTGCATCTCTTTAAAAAAATGGATTCGACCAAAGCGATTAAAGAGCTGGGCCTTCCCCAGACCCCCCTGCGGGAAACCATCGGTAGGACCGTCGCCTGGTACAGGGAGAATGGATACTGGGATTGAGGGGAAATCAAAATAAACAAGTCCGACTTATGACACCCAAGCCGCAATACTTTCCCGCCAGCATCGTGGATGAAACCGCCTATTTCATGGAAAGAGCGGGCAACACCAGCGTCACCTACGGGTGGATCCTCACCCTGGAAGGCACGGTGGATTCCGACATCGTCAGGCAGGCCCTGCTCTCAACCTGCAACGATTATCCCAAGCATAAGTGTATACTCACGCAAGACTACCCTTCCTATAAGCGCTGGTTCCGCTGCTGCTGGCGGTACCGGGAGACGGTCAACCCCGACGAGGTTTTTCAGGAGATTGCGGTGCCCGGCGCGGATACGGAAAAAGACGGGATTGCCTGGTTCAGGGACCTTTATGATGCCAACATCATTGACGTTACCCGGCATGCCCCGCTCAAGATTATGCTCATCAGAAAGCCGGACAAGGTTATGCTCCTGTTCTTTATCAATCACATCATTTCCGACGGAAGAGGGCTGCTTAACGTCATCAGGAGATTTATACGGTTCTACGAGGAAATGTATTACGGCGGTGATCGAGCGAAATCGGTTCCTGATTTTAATGCCATAGCCCTGCCGGCAGTCAGGCCCCCGTGGAAGGAATGTTCACGGCAGCATGTGAGCATCTTCCTGAAAAAATACCGGCTCATGTTCAGTGAGCCGGCCGTTGAGGTTCACCATGACGAAGGAGAAGGACCGGCCGGAGGGTTTATGCTGGTTGCGACGGTGCTCTCCCCCGACCAGCTCAGCCTACTGCAATCCATCGCCAGGGAGCATAAAGCCGGCTTCAATGACTATCTGATCGCCGCCCTGTTTAAAACCATGAATCAATGGAACAGGCGGCGGGGCGGCCGGTCCGGGCGGTTCTACATCAATATCCCGGTGAGCCTCCGCTCTCCCGAAGATGCCACCCCCAGCAACTCCCTCGGCGGCATTGTCATCTCCCCGGATCCGGAGTCCATGAACAATAATGGCGAGCTGCTGAACCAGGTCCGGTCCCAGCGAACCTTTTTAATGGAACATGATGCCGCGCGGATAGATCCCGCGATCACCTGGTTTTTCAAGTTCATGCCCATCAAGCTGAAGGAGATGCTTTTTAAGCGTCACTCCCATGCCCTTTACCCGTCGTTCTGTCTGAGCAACGTCGGGGTGTGCGATTACAACCCCGGTCACGGTGACGAAGAAGGATTCCAGTATATGGGCCCTGCCAGAATCACCGGCTCCCACGTTATGGCCCCCGCGATACCCTGGCCGCAGATTGTCATCCATACCTATAACCGAAAAATGGCGATGTGCCTCTCTGTCTACCGCTCCCACTTTCCGATGGAAACCGCCCAGGCGTTTCTGGACAGATATGTTGAAGAACTTTTCGTGGAAGCAGCGTAGCAGTGCGTGTGCCTTGCCCCTTTACCTGCGTTCGTCATCCTGAACCAAGTGAAGGATCTCAGATATGCGGGCGTGGGGCGTATGGCAATACGCCCTCATCCAACAGAGCAGGACCCGGCAGCAAGATGATCCACCTGTTGATTCATGGAGATACATTATGAAACACAACTCCCATCCGACCATATCTTTAAAGCCGGTTTACACCCCCGAGGATTTAAATGATTTCAACTACCGGCAGGATTTGAATGACCCCGGCGCATTTCCCTACACCCGGGGAAGGATGTCCGGCGTTCGAAGCAGCTGGGTCCAGCGGGGCCTGTCCGGCGAAGGTGACGCATCGAGATCCAACGAACAGTTCAAATACCTGATCCAGCAGGGACAGACGGGAATTGACGTTATCGGTGATACCCCCACCATGATCTGCATGGACCCGGATCATCCGTTCTCCGTCCCCACGGTGGGCACACAGGGCGTCTCCCTCTGCTGCCTGTATGATTACCTGGGGCTGTTTAAAGACATTCCCCTGGATTCCATCGCCATCTCCAGCTCCATACCCAATATCTTCACCCTCTCGGGACTCTATCTGGCCGCGAAAAAAAACGGATTCGACACGGACAAACTGCGGGGCTCGGTAATTCAGTCACCCTTCTTCTTTGAAGAATGCGGCTATACCGCCCATCTGCCTTTTCCCCTGCGCCTCCGGCTCACCCTGGACAGCATTGAATTCTGCCTTAAGAAAATGCCCAAATTCCACTCCTTTCTTGAGAACACCTACTTCTTCAGCGAGACCGGCCTGACCACGGACGAGGAAATCGCCTTTGGGTTTGTTGAAATGCGCCACACCATCCGCCAGCTGCTCAAACGGGGTCTGGAAATCGACGACATCGCCCGGCACATTGTATGGCTGGTCAACTGCCGCATGGACTTCTTCGAGGAAATCGCCAAAATCAGGGCCACCCGCCGGATCTTTGCCCGGATGATGCGCGATGAATTCGGCGCAAAGAACCCGCGCTCCCAGTCTCTTACCATGACCTGTCATACTTCCGGCATAGCCCTCACCGCCCAGCAGCCCTTCAACAACATCGTGCGGGGCGCGATCCAGTGCGCGGCCCTGGTGATGGCGGGCATCCAGGCCATAGAAATATCGGCGTTTGACGAGCCCTTCCGCACCCCCAGCCCCGAGTCGCACCTGGTCTCCCTTCGCACGCAGCAAGTCATCGACCTGGAAAGCGGCATAGGCAAGGTCCACGACCCCCTCGGAGGCTCCTACCTGGTTGAGTCGCTGACCAACCAGATGGAACAAAAAATCCTGGACGGCGTGCGGAAGGTTGAAGCCCTGGGAGACCCGGCCGACCTTTCGGCCAAGGGCTGGTTCAAGAAGTTTTTTGAAGATTCCATGGAGCGCTACCACAAGGACATCGAGAGCAAGCAGCGCATCAAGGTCGGCACCAATGTCCACCAGATGCCCGAACATGAGGATACCATGCTCCGCGATGTTGCCGAGGCGAAGATACAGCCTTACATCTGGCACGTCGAGCGGATCAGGCGGTACAAAGAGCGAAGAGACCGGGATACCATCAAGGAAGCGCTCCTGACGCTCAAGCACACGGCACGCGACACCTCCGACAACCTGATGGACTCCATCCTGGAGGCTTTTGAGAAAGGCGCAACCATCGGGGAGATAACCGGGGCGCTGCGCACGGCTTACGATTGTCCCTATGATCCCTACAACAAGATGGCCTCTCCCCTTTGAAAGGACCGGACATGAAAAAAATACGGGTGCTTATCGGCATGATGGGCCTGGATCAGCACGAAGCCGGCGCAATCAGCGTTTCCCGGCTGCTGCGCGACGCCGGCATGGAGGTGGTGTACATGGGCCGGTTCAACTCTTCCGATATGATCATCCGGGCGGCCCTCCAGGAAGATGTTGACGTCATCGGCTTGAGCTTCCACTCCTGGGACTTTCTTTATTATGTGCCCGAGATGATCGAAATGATGAAGGAAAGGGATATCACCATCCCGATCATTGTCGGCGGGTCGGTCATCACCAAGGATGATGCGAACAAACTGCGGGCGATGGGCACCGCCGATGCCTTCTGCCCCTCAGCCGCCGATCACGAAATCATTGAAAGCATCAATACAATAGCCCGGCAAGGATCTGAGCGTGATGAATGAAAGGTTTTTCCCGGCAAGCATCGTTGATGACATAACCTACTGCGTGGACCGGGCCTATCCCGGCCTGGTCCTCAACTACGCGTGGATTCTCTCGCTGGAAGGGGAGGTCAGCTCGGAAATGCTTCTCAAGTCCCTGGATAAAACCATGGACTTCTATCCCAAGAGCCGGTGTGTCATAACCGACGCGTACCCCTCGCACCGGCGATGGTTCCGCTACCGATGGAAGCTTACCGAATGCAGGGCCCGGGACATCTTCCGGGAGACGGTACCGGCGGACGCTCATTTTACCTTTGAGGATGCCCTTGGCTATTATGTGGAGCATCACGCCTCCCTCGCCATCGACCTCTCTTCACACGTCCCCCTCAAGGTGCTGCTTTTCCGGCAGCCGGAGCGCGCATACTTGTTTTTTATCATGCACCATGCCGCGGCGGACGGACTGGGGGGATTCTTCTTCATTCAAAAATGTATCCGGTATTATGAAGAGATGCTTCGCGGGGGGGGGGCGGAACATACACCGGCCGTCAATTTCAAAGACCTTTCGTTGCCCGATGTCAGGTTCCGGTGGCGGGACCTCGCCCCCCGTCGCCTTGGCCCCTTTTTCCGGAACTCTTTCCTCATGTTCAAGGAACCGGCCCTGAACAGCTACCCGGCTAAAGCAAAGGCCATCATCGGCAAATATAACACCACGGTACGACAGCTCCCCCCCGACCGGTTGGCGGGAATCAGGCGAACCGCGAAGCAATACGGCTGCACCGTGAATGACTACCTGGTGGCGGCCATGTTCCTGTCCATGAAAAAGTGGTGCCGCGAGTGGATAACGCCATCCGACCGCATTTACATTAACGTGCCCATGAGCCTGCGTTCCCCGGAAGACCGCACCCTGTCCAATATCCTTTCCGGGGTCACCCTTTCTCTAAAACCCGGATCAATCGGCGCCAGGGAAGACATGCTCCCCCTCATCAGAAAAGAGATAGCCGCACTTACCGAGAGCCATATAGCAGAGATGCTCATTAATATTTCATCTCTTCTCAAACCTCTTCCGGTACGCGCAAGGACAAGTCTGCTGAAACGTACCGCCCTGGGCTATGCCCCGACCATCGTGCTCAGCAACATGGGCATTCTGGCGCCCAACCCCGCACATCGGGACGAAGAGGGCTTTCACTGGATGGGCGGCGCGCGGATCCGCGATCTCTACGGCATCCCCGCGGTGGGCGCCTGGCCGATGCTGCTGCTGTATACTTACAATGACCGCATGATATTCAACCTGTCGTTTCTGGAATCATATTTCCCCCCGGAAACCGCGGGGAGATTCATCGATTCCTTTCTCGGAGAGCTGTAGACCGCTTCCGGAAATCCGCCGCGTATGCGCCCACAACGGTTTTTTAAGGCGAGCATCATTGACGAACTGGCCCATCTCATGGAAAAGCCGCACCACACCTCCCTCACCCAGGGCTGGACCTTCATCCTGGAGGGCGAAGTGGACCCCGGCGCCATCCGGGAGGCGCTTGATGGCTGCATCACCCTTTATCCCAAGCTGAAATGCACCTTGACCAGGGAGTATCCCTCATTCAAGCGCGCCTTTCGCTACTGCTGGGCATACCGGAAGGACATCACCGGCGCCCAGCTCTTCCGTGAGATCGAAGATCTTCATCCCGGCCATGCCGGCAGGGATATTCTTTCCCGCTACACCGAATGTCATGCTTCTCACTATATTGACATCACCCGGGAGCATCCCATTAAAGCGCTGCTCTTCAGGCGGGCGAAACAATCCCATCTGATTTTCTTTGTTCACCATGCCGCGGTTGACGGAATCGGCTTCCTCATCTTTCTCCGCAGCTTCATCCGGCTGTACGAGGACATCATCGGGGGAAGGAAAAACCAATCCGGCGGCACGCCGGACTTTGAAGGCATTGCCAAACCGGACATGGCTTTTGCATGGAAACATTTGCTGCCGCGGCGCATCCATCTGCGCTCCCGGTACGGGGTTCTCAAGGACACGGCGAGGGTGGCCTGCCGGGACGACGGTAACGGAGAAGGCCCCGTGCAAAGGCTGCTGGCCATCGCCCGCGACCTTTCGCCGGAGCAGTTCGCCGCGTTGCGCGCATCGGCCAAGACCCGGCAGGCAACCATCAACGACTGCCTGCTCGCCTCCATGTTTCAAGCCGTAAAAAAATGGAACGAACGGCATCATCAACCACCGGGACGCATTTACCTTGATGTTCCGGTAAATCTGCGGCCCCCGGGCGATAATACCATCGGCAACATCATGGGAGGGTTCAGACTGTTTCTTCACCCGGCGGAAATCGCTGCCGGGCAAGAGACCCTGCGGAAGGTGAAGGAAAAGCGATTATTCATGATGGAGCATGACATAGCGAACATAACCGCGGAGGCGGCCTGGGCCTTGAAGCCGATGCCGCTATGCTTTAAAAATCTCCTGTATCGCCGTTTCTCCGCCATCTACTGTCCCACCCTTACCATGAGCAACATCGGGATCTGCAGCCCCAATCCGTCACACCAGGACGCGGACGGCTATCAATACCTGGGGGCGGCCCGCATCACCCGCATCTGCTTCATCGGTTACGCCGCTCCCTGGCCGCAGCTGATTGCCCTGACCTACAACAACCGCATGACCATAAGCCTCTCGGTTTTCCGCTCGCGGTTTTCACCCGAAGCCGCCGGGGAATTCCTGGACGGCTTCATCGGGGAGATTACCCGGCAGGCGTAGCCCGGCGGTATTCCGGTTTCATGAAAAGAAGTATCGGGTGAAGTAATAGATGCGCTTCCAGGCAAGGAGAAGCCGTACCGCAAGAATCGCAAGGGAAGAACGCGAGGCAATGGCAACAAGATGTTCCGCGATATCCTGCGCCGTCAGCATCTCGCGCCTCGGAGGCGTGGTCTTAAGCGTGGTGAAGAACAAGGTGTCGACATTAGCCGGATGGATCGTAGATACCCTGATGTTATGTTTCCGCAGCTCCCGCCTGACCGCCCGGGTAAATCCGGTCACGCCATGCTTCGCCGCGCAATACGCCGAGTAGGCGGACACTCCGAAAAGTCCCGAGGTGGAAGAAACGGTTATTATATGCCCTTTAATTGCTTTCCCCTTCATCCTTTTTACCGCTTCCCTGGTACATAAAAAGACGCCGGTAAGATTGCTGTTGATCACCGAAAGCCACTCATCACCGGTGGTGTCAGACACCTCGGCTTCCAGCCCTCTGCCCGCATTATTAATCAGAATGTCCACCCTGCCGTAGACCCGCTCCGCCTCGTTAAAAAGCCTGATCACGTCTTTTTCCCGGGAGACGTCAGTCTGAAGGTACCAGCAGTTTCTGCTCAAGGCGGCAATCTCCTCCTTCAGCTCTTTAAGCTTTTTAACCCGCCGCGCCGCGAGCACCACCTTGCAGCCCCTTCGCGCAAAGGCGACGGCCGCAGCCCTCCCGATGCCGCTGCTGGCGCCGGTGATAACCACCACCGCATCCTTAAGGTCTATCATTGCCCGTTCTCATCGAGCCATCGCGTATCCGGCAGTGCCCTGCCTCCTGCTGCCGCCCTGCAGGGCGCGTAGCGGCACATGCAGAGGGGTAGGGGCGCATGGCAATGCGCCCCCCACTCCTTCTTACAGAAAAGCCGTCCGATCATGCTGTTTCATCGCTTCCATAATTGAAAAACATTTAATCCTTTCGCCTTTCTCTGGTTGTCATAGAAGAGAATCTCCTTCGGGGTAAAGCAGATCATGTCCATCCCCCGCCTGATTAAATCTTCATCAACCTGCGGCTTGAAGACCCGCAACCCTTCGGCAAACAACGCGTCATCCGCGCCGAAAGTGCGCGCCTCGCCCCGCATCTGCAGACATCGGAATATTTTCGACTGCCAGTCCCGGGGCTGATGATATTCCACCGCCACTTTGGGATTCACCCGGATCTGGCCAAGCTTCCTGGTCCCCTTCTCGCACATGGCATACATCACCTTATTCACCGGGTCCAGGGCAAAATCCACGGTGGTCACGTAGGGTTCATTGTTCACGCTGGTTGCAATGATGCAGCTCTGCCGCTCGCCGAAGAACGCGACCACATCCTTCCAGAGCTCCTGGTTCTCTATCGCCCCGGGCCGCTCAAGAAACCGCTGCGTCGCCGTGGTCACACCATCGGTTATAATGGTGTGGCATTCCATGCAGGCCGCCGTTTCAATCTCCTGGTGATCTTCCGGGAGCGCCGCCCCCAAAAGAATGTCCGGCACCGCTTCCTCATCCTTGGGTTCCGCGACCGCCGGCGCGTTCCTCTTCACCGTGCAGGAACACACGAGTATCATTATAAGCAGGGGTAGAAGTGCCAGGTGCATTTTATTCATCTTCATGTTTCCTCCTTTGTGGATGGGTGAGACAAAACAACTCGTATGGAGGGACGCGCTCCGTCGCGTCCTATAAGCCTGAGGTTCATTGCGTAGCTGGGAGTCTCAGTGACGCAGGAGAAGGGGGCTTTTATCGCCACTACACAATTCTTCGGAACCGGTAGAACGGCAGTGGCTTTCTAAATTTGTCCGATAGACCCGCATGGCAACAGCCTGTATCGAAGTCTCATGAAGCTGCCTGTCTTCCGTTTAAGTCGTAAGGCACCGGGTCGTGACGTAAGCTGCCAAACAAATTGTTGTGGCGTTAAAAGCCCTCTTCCCCTGCGCCACATATAAATAATATGTCGTATAAGTATCGGCCATGACAGGGCATGGCCCTCCACCTTCCATTGCGAAGAGAGTACCTTATGTTACTGCGCCCGCTTGATAATCTCCCGCGCATTCACCTCCAGCTGCGCGTAATCCTCTTCGGACAGACCCGCCCCCAGGGCAATCCTCCGCGCCTGCTCATCGGAGATCAGATCGTCCGGCGCATGCCCGTCGGTATTCAGCACCATGCCGGCTCCTGCGGCGAGCGCCCGTTTTGCCACATGGCCGTTGGTGAGGGAGTGCCCCTTCCGCGCGGTGATTTCAAGCATGATGCCGTTTCGCTTCGCCAGCCTGACCTCCTCTTCGGTAATCAGGCCGGGGTGGGCCAGGATATCGATGGGAGATTGCAGGGCCTTCAGGTTGGTCTGGGGCGCCACCGGCTCGACGATCGTCTCGCCATGCACCACCACCACCCTTGCCCCCAGCCGGCGGGCCTCCGCGGCCATGGAAGATATGCGCTCGGGCGGAACGTGGGTTATTTCCGCTCCGGGGAGCACCTCGATCTGAAAGAATTTTCTGAGCGCGCCGCAGCACTTTACCAGCCGGGGCACGACCCAGTCGATGTTGGAGAGATCCACGTGGTCCGTGATGGCCAACGCCCGGTATCCCTTTACCAACGCCCTTCGTATCAGCTCCGAGGGCAGGAGCGCGCCATCGCTTAGGAGAGAATGGATGTGCAAATCAATCATGACGCCGCCTCTTTCGTGTGCATATAACAATGCCGATACATACGCCGAGGATATCGGCCGCAACATCCATAAAGCTCGGTGCGCGATCGGGAACAAAC
>CAYWLT010000038.1:0-15465 GCA_964459295.1 uncultured Thermodesulfobacteriota bacterium | reverse complement strand
AAAACCGGGACGCCTCCCGCCCCGATGATCATGCTGATCGCGTCGGCTGGTCCCAACCGGAACTTGTCGAAGTAAGCGGGCGCCCCCTTGCCCAGGTAACGGTCAAACGCCTCCTGGATACTCCGCGTGTAGCCCTTCTGCAACAGCACCTGGGCGATGTGCGGCCTTCCCACCTGGCCGCCGCCCGAAATGTCAACCACTTCCTGGTAGGACAGGTTGAGCCCCAGGGCGTTCAGCTTTTGGATGATACGGGGGTTCCGGTCGGCGCGGCTGTCCTGGAGGAGCCGCAGCTTTTCGCCGAGCCCGCCGCTTTCGATGTCGATGAAAAAGCCCAGCATGTGCATGCTGCCCGGTGAATGGTCAACGCTTATTTCCACCCCGGGCACCACGATGAGGGCCTGGCGTTCTCCTTCGGCCATGGCCTCGGCGTTGCCGTCGATGGTGTCGTGATCGGTGACGGCAATGGCGGTGAGCCCTTTCTTTTTGGCAAGGCGGACCAGCTGGGTGGGGGTAAGGGTGCCGTCAGATGCGGTGGTATGGGTATGAAGGTCAATGGACATAGTGCGGTGATCCCGGGTCAGGGTTAGAAGTTTTTATCTGGTTTGCCAGGAATTACATTCCAGGCATGGATATCTCAAAACCCGAAATCCGAATATCTAAATCCTAAACAAATCCAAAATCCAAATATCAAATGTTCCAAACCCTGCTTGCTTTCGTGGCTGATAGGAGCGCCTTCAGGCGCGATGCATTCGCGGCGTAAAGCCGCTCCGACCGGATCTTGTGTTTCTCTGTTTTGAATTTTGGTCATTTGAATTTGTTGGGGATTTGGATATTTGTGCTTAGGATTTATCATCAGTTGATTTTGAGAATCCAGTTAATTATCAGTGATTATTTTCCCCCTCATGTCCCCGGGCACCGGGACGCCCATCCGGTTGAGCACGGTGGGCGCGATATCAAGGATGTCCAGGTCCTCGCGGAACGATGCTGAGCGGCGCGCCGCGTCGCGCGGATCGTAGATGATGCAGATGCCCGCCCGGGAATGGTTTGCGTCGTCTGGCCCGGTATCGTTGTCAAAGGTTAAAATGGTGCCGTATCCGATGCTGCCCACCGACCGCCATTTGAGGTCGCCGAAATAAACAATCAGGTCCGGCGGTATGCCGCGCGCCACCGGATAAATGGATTCGGGCCGGAAGACAGTTGTCCCGAGGGGGTTTCCCTTTTCATCACGCATGGCCTCAAGCTTGCGGGTGATTTCCCATCGCACCTCTTCGTAGTTCTGGGGGAGCACCACCCCCCGGGGCTCCCGCCCCCTGACGTTGAAGAATATGCGGGAGTAATAGCCGCCCTCTCCCCAGCAGACGGTGCGGGACCAGTCTATTTTTGCCTTCGCCAGTGAGACGATGCCCGGGGGCTTTTCCAGCAGGGTAAGATATCCTTCCTGCATGAGCCATTCATTGATGCATACCCCGCCCTCCATCGCCTGCGCCCCGTGATCGGATACGATGAAGACGGTGGTGTTGTCGCCGGCCAGGGCCAGGAGCTCCCCCAGCTCCCGGTCCAGGTATTTGTAATAGTCGAGAACCGCATCGGCATATACCGAACCCGGTTCATGCCGGCGGTGACCGGGGTCGAAATATTTCCAGAAGCCGTGATGCATCCGGTCGGGTCCGATCTCCACCATCATGAAGAAATCCCAGGGCTTGGTGCCGAGCAGGTGCTTTACCACCTTAAACCGCTTGCCGGTCATTTCATAAACCTGTTTGAGCAGCAGCTCCTTGTTGTCGGTTCTGAAGTTATCCACGTCGAACCGGTAGGTCCCGACCAGTTTTTCCACCTCTTCCTTAATCTCGGGGGGATAGGTGTAGCGGCGGCTGCCGTCCGGTGTCAGGATGCCGGATATGAGCAGGCCGTTGAGCGGCTGCGGCGGATAGGTTTGCGGCACGCCGACCGCAATCACCTTCCTGCCCGTCCGTGACAGGATGTCCCACAGTCTCTCTTCCTTCACCGAATGGCTGGTCACCATGGTCAGGCCGTCATAGGAATGATCCCGGCGGTTGCGAAAACCATAGATGCCGAGCGTCCCCGGGTCCTTGCCCGTGGTCATGCACGCCCAGGCGGGAACGGTGATGGGCGGAATGCAGCTCTGCAGGGGGCCGTAGATGCTGCTTTGCACCAACCGCCGTATGACCGGCAGATGGTCCAGCCAGCGGTCGAACACGAGCCGGGGGGTGAGACAGTCAAGACCGATTATAAGGACCCGCTTTTCGCACATGACGTTTACTTGGTTTCACTCCCCTCGCGATATGCGCCGATGAGTATCTCCGCTATCTCCGGCCGGGTGAATTCGCGGGGAGGCGTCTCACCTTTGACCAGCATGTTTCTTACCGCCGTTCCGCTCAGAACAATATGCTGGCTCGCGTCATGGGGGCAGGTCTTGCTCGAGGCCATGCCGTCGCAGCTTTTGCAGTAAAAGGTGTGGTCGAAGAAGAGTGGAGAGATGCCCAGCTCGTTGGGGGCGAATTCATCAAAGATGTGGTGCGCATCGTACGTCCCGTA
The DNA here is from genome assembly GCA_964459295.1 of uncultured Thermodesulfobacteriota bacterium. Lineage (GTDB taxonomy): Bacteria > Desulfobacterota > WTBG01 > WTBG01 > WTBG01 > CAZWCD01. The sequence goes on along the minus strand of CAYWLT010000038.1, from coordinate 12,909 downwards.
GAAAGTTCCCACACCCGCATGATCCCTCCCCACGATGAAGTGGGTGCAGCCGTAGTTTTTCCGCACCAGGGCGTGAAAAATCGCCTCCCGCGGCCCGGCGTACCGCATCGCGGCGGGGAAAACCGAAAGGACCGTCCTGGTCTCGGGATAATACTTTTTCAAGAGCATTTCGTAGCAGCGCATCCTCACCGTTGCCGGGATGTCATCCCCCTTGGTTTCTCCCACCAGGGGGTGAATGAGAAGCCCGTCCACCGTTTCCAGCGCGCACTTCTGGATGTACTCGTGAGCGCGGTGGATGGGATTGCGCGTTTGAAATGCAACGATCCGCCTCCAGCCCTTGGAATTGAAAAGGAGGCGCGTTTCCTTCGGATCGAGCCGGTAATTGAGAAAATGTTCATGGCGGGGCCGGTTGAGCACGGTTATTTTTCCGCCCAGGCAGGTGTCGCCGGAGGTGCTGAGATACTGCACTCCCGGGTGGCTCGCATCGGTCGTCTTTAAAACCGCCAGGGCCTCTTTTTCCTTGTCACACCGGTACTTTTGCTCAAGGTGCAGAATGCCCAGGAGACGGTCGGCCGGGTCATAGAGGGCGACATCGTTGCCCTCCCGGTAACGGCCGCTTTCTTCCCCGGCAATGGACAGGGTTATGGGAATAGTCCATGGCAGGCCATTGGGCAGGCGCATCAGGTCAAGGACACTGGTATATTCCTCGCTGTTCATGAATCCTTCGAGCGGGCTCAGGCCCCCCACGGCAATCATCTCCAGGTCTGAAATTTCCCTGGGGTTGAGATGAATCGGCGGCAGTGAAGGGGCGGATTCCAGCAGTCGCTCTCTTTCCCCGTCCTTAGCCGTTCGATCAATCAGGATTCCTCCATGTGGCGCTATCGGCATTGCGTTCTCCTTTCACAATTTTATGGCGGTTTTGGATCCATAAAATTTATGGTATGAAGGGCCATGCCCGGTCATGGCCGCTTATAAATTATATAATAATCGGAGGCGACAGAGCGCGTCCCTCCATAGAATCATTTGCTGTTTTGGGGCAAAAAGCTCTTTAACTTATTGAAAACAAAACTTTTTCGCGCATGCCCCGTTTTATGGAGCATGTTCGATGCTCAATCTTTTTTATATCGGGGCTTACCGCTGGAAACAATATTCCTTAAAACATAGATGACCATGTCGGTAACCGAATTAAATCCCAAGTTGGTTTTGATCAGCTTGATATGATTATAAAGGGGCCTGGGAATTTTGATGGTCACTTTATCTTTTTTATTATTCCCGCTCATCATGCCTAGGCTCTGATAGTATTATTATAGGAGTAAAAGCATAACATAGCGCATCAGGCTGTCAAGGTATTTTTGCCCCCGCCCCGTCCGGTTTTTCACGCGGACAATAAATTGTCGCTGAAGCGGGTTATATCTTGACGCAGAATAAAATCAATGGTATTTAAAACACTTATAAAGAATGCCTCCCAGCTATTTTTTTATTCGGGCCTGCCTGATCAGGTAAAGGAACAGCACCTTCATGACCGTTAAGACCATAAAGCCGTTAAGCGAAATAGTAGTCGATTCGGGAAAAATCAGCAGGGAAAAGCTGGAAAAGGTGCTGACAACCCCTATGGCAACCACCGAGGGACTGGGGCAGCGGCTGGTAAATCTGGGGCTCATTTCGGAAACATCGCTCCTCGAAATCATGAGCGAGTATTTGCAAATCCCCGTCGTTCCTTTAAAAGAATTCGCCCACCAGACGGTGATGCTGGACAGCCTCTCGGAAAAATTTATGAGGCACTACCGGTTTGTGCCCCTCACCCTTGAAAACAATGTGCTGACCATTGCGGTGAGCGACCCGTATGACATTTATACCGTCGACGCGGTGAGGCTGGCCACCAACTGCGAAGTGAAGGTCAATCTTGCCCGGGAGGAGGAAATCCTCGATACCGTAGGCAAGCTTTTTAATACCGATACCTCCTCGATGGGCAGAATCATCGAGGACATCGGCAAGGACGCCGATGAGCTGTCTTTTGAAGATGACGGTGATGTCGATCACCTGAAGGGTCTCGCCTCTGAAGCGCCGGTCATTCGACTGGTAAATCTGCTCATCACCCGGGCCATCGAGCTGCGGGCCAGCGATATTCACTGGGAGCCCTTCGAGGGGGATTTCAAGGTGCGCTATCGCATCGACGGCGTACTTCATGACGTGGAGGCTCCTCCCAAGCGTCTCCAGGCCGCGGTCATATCCAGGATAAAAATAATGGCCAAGCTGAACATCGCCGAAAGGAGGCTGCCTCAGGACGGGCGCATCAAGCTGCGGGTCCTGGGCAAGGAAATCGACTTTCGTGTCTCCACCCTTCCGACCATGTTCGGCGAGAGCGTAGTCTTGAGAATACTCGACCGCGAGAGCGTCATCCTGGACCTGGAAAAACTGGGGTTTCCCCAGTACGACCTGCAAAAATTCCGGGACCTGATCAACCGGCCATACGGGATCATCCTGGTGACCGGCCCCACCGGAAGCGGCAAGACCACCACCCTGTATGCGGCACTGAGCGAGATCAACTCCCCGGAAAAGAAGATTATCACGGTGGAGGACCCCATCGAATACCAGCTTGGCGGCGTCAATCAGGTCCAGGTGAAATCGACCATCGGATTGAGCTTTGCCAACATCCTTCGCTCAATCCTGCGACAGGACCCGGACATTATAATGATCGGGGAGATCCGCGACGCGGAAACCGCCGAGATCGCCATCCATGCGGCGCTGACCGGCCATTTGGTTTTCAGCACCCTGCACACCAATGATGCGGCGGGCGCGGTGACCAGGCTGCTGGAGATGGGAATGGAAAACTACCTCATCTCCTCCAGCATGCTGGGAATCATGGCGCAGCGCCTGGTGAGGGTGATCTGCCCGGAGTGCAAGGAAATTTACACACCGGAGATCGGCGTTCTGGAGGAGCTGGAGGTGGACAAGCAGGAGGCGAAGGGGCAGACGGTTTTCCGGGGACGAGGATGTGAACGATGCGCCGGCACCGGCTACCGGGGGCGGCAGGGCATCTACGAGCTTCTTCCGATTAATGACGATATCCGGGAGCTGATCCTGGAGAAGGCCCCGTCCAACGCGATAAAAGACAAGGGCAGGTCGTTTGGCATGAAGACGCTGCGCGAAGCGGGATGGGACAAGGTGCGCAGGGGGATCAGCACCGTCTCGGAAGTGCTGCGGGTGACCCAGGTGGAATAGGAGGAGCAGCAGACAGACATTAGGAAACAGAGGTTAGGAGCCAGAAGAAAAGAACGCCATTAGGGAAAGAAGAAATCCTAAGCACTAATATCTAAATCCCAAACAAATGCAAATGACCAAAATTCAAAACAGAGGACAAACATCAAACAACGGTGGGAGCGGCTTTCAGCCGCGAATGAATCGCACATGAATGTGCTCCTAGCAAAAACAGATGTATCGCGCTGAGCGGTAAGCGGTGTTTGGAACATTGGACATTAGGATTTGTTTGGGATTTAGTGTTTTGGATTTGGGATTTCAGCAATGTCAATGCGGTAAACTTGATTCGAACTGAATGAAGATTGAACTGTAACCGCCTGTAAAGAGGTTCCCACAGTGCCGGAATTCGCTTACAAGGCCACGGACAGCGCGGGTAAGATTGTGGAGGGATTGATGGAGGCCCCCGAGAAGCAGGGGGTAATCAGCAAACTCCAGTCCCTCGGCTATATCCCCATCAAGATTGACCACCCCGGGCGGGCGAGAGGTTTTTCTCTCAACCTGGACCTGTTCGCGTTCTTGCGGAGGGTCTCCTCCCGCGACATCATGACCTTTACCCAGCAGCTCTCCACCCTGCTTTCCGCGGGACTGCCCCTGGATAAGAGCCTTGCGATTGTGGCGGAGCTGACCGACAAGGGTGAAATGAAAAAGGTGGTCTCCGACGTGCTGGGAAGTATTGAAGGAGGCATGTCCTTTGCCGATGCCCTGGGCAAGCATCCCAGGGTTTTTTCTAAATTATACGTCAACATGGTCCGGGCGGGTGAAGCGGGAGGCGTGCTGGAACTCATTCTCGAGCGGCTGGTTGATTTCCTGGAAAGCTCCCAGGAGTTGAAAGAATACATCACCTCCTCCATGATTTATCCCATGCTGCTCACCGGTGTTTGCGGGATTACCATTGTATTGCTGCTGACCTTCATCATACCCAAGTTTTCCGCCATGTTTGAAGACGTGGGCAAAGGGGTGCCCGCGTCAGCCCAGCTCCTGATGGCGGCCAGCGCGGCCATCAAGAGTTACTGGTGGGTGGCGCTGTGCCTGATCGCCGGCGGGGTGTACGGATTCCGGAAATATCTCGCCACCGAAAATGGAAGGGTGCAGTGGGACGGCTTCAAGCTGAAGCTGCTGATGGTGAAGACCCTGGTGCAGAAAATCGAAGTGGCGCGCTTTTCCCGGACCCTGGGAACGCTGATGAAGAGCGGTGTGCCCATTCTGCAATCGATCAACATCGTGAAGGAAACCGTCAGCAATGTGGTGATTGCCGGCTCGCTGACCGGCATCCATGAAGGCATCAAGCAGGGGAAAGGCATTTCCAGTCCCCTGAAAAATGCCCGGACCTTCCCCGCCCTTGCCATCCACATGATTACCGTGGGCGAGGAAACCGGACGACTGGATGAGATGCTGCTCAAGGTGGCGGACACCTACGACCAGGATGTGCGCAACGCCATCAAGCGCCTGATCTCTCTGCTCGAGCCCTGCCTGATTCTGTTCATGGCCTTTGTGGTCGGCTCCATTGTCATTACCATGCTGCTGGCCATTATCAGCATCAATGATATTAAATTTTAATTATTAAGGACGGGAGGCGGTCATGACGGAAGCGGAAAGAAAAAAAGAGATGCGCGCGGCGGGCTTCACGTTGATTGAGCTGTTGGTGGTCCTGGTGATCATCGGGCTGCTGGGCGCCCTGGTCGCGCCGCGCTTTATCGGCAAGGGTGAACAGGCAAAGCCGCAGGCGGCGCGGGCGCAAGTCGAATTGTTCGCCACCGCCCTGGACACCTACAAGCTGGATGTGGGGAACTATCCGGATAACCTTAACCAGCTGATCGAGACCGGGCAGGAGGAAATGAGCCGGTGGCGCGGCCCTTATCTATCGAAGAGGGTCATCCCCAAGGACCCCTGGGGAAACGATTACGTCTATAAACATCCCGGCGAGAACGGCGACTATGACCTGAGCTCTTATGGCAAAGACGGAGAGGAAGGGGGCGAGGGGCTCAACCGGGACATTAACAGCTGGGAGGTGGATGAGCAATAGCGGGCTGTTGAACCATATCCATCCGCCGGGTTACGCCGGACCCGCGTCATTGCCCGGCCGGGCCCGGGCAAGGCGGCCAGGCCGGCGCACGGGCATCTGCGCCGCTTTTCTCGGGATTTCGTGCGCCTTGCATCCGGCCGCGTCGGACCGGCCTGGGAAAAACCGCTTTTTCAACAACCGTACGGCACCCGGTTCAAAAAAAACGGATTGGCGCCGGTTGTTGAAGAGATTTCCATGGTTGTCCAACATTACAAACCTGAAGTGCGGGCCTCAGGCGGGGTTTACTCTTATTGAGCTGATTCTGGTCCTGGTTATAGCAGGGCTGATAATCTCACTGGTAGCTCCCGCCATTACCTCGACTACCGGACTTAATCTCAGAACCGCGGCAAAGAGGGTTGCCGCGGGCCTGCGCTACGCGCGAAGCCAGGCGGTGACCACGGGCGATGTCTACCAGGTGGTTTTCAATATAGAACAGAACGGCATGACCATCGAGCGTGTTGCGGAAAAGGGCGCTTACGGTTTGCCATCCGGGGGAAGCCGGTGGTGGGAAGCCGGTGAAGATGAAGAGGAAGGAGCCGGGGAGGCCGGCCGGAAACAGTACGAAAAGAAGGCCTACCGCCTGCCGAGGGGCGTCAGCATAGCGAGGGTGGATGCGGATGACGAGGAAATTGACCAGGGGGAGGCGCTGATCGACTTTTACCCCAACGGCAGCTGCAGCGGGGGGGATATTTTTTTGGTGGATGACAAAGAGCGGATGTACCGGGTGGCGCTGGAATTTATAACCGGCGTGGTAACCATCGCCGAAGAGGAAACGTAGGAGATTGCGGATTTCGGAGTGGAAAGACAGAAGAAAGGAGACAGGAGATTTCAGATCGCATCCTGTATCAGTTAAAAGATTTATTCCTGTATCGTGGATCGTGCATCATGCATCACGCATCCCGCAAACGTCTCTGCATGAAATCGTCCTCCAGCAAAGGCTTCACCCTGCTTGAGATTCTTCTAGCCATCGCCATCCTGGGGGTGGCGGTAACGGTTATCATGCAGCAGTTCTCCGCCGGCCTGCGTATCGCCAGGGCTTCAAGGGCCTATACCGCCGCCACCATTCATGCCAAACAAATACTCGAAGAGTACCTGCTCGACGAAGAGATGGAAGAGGGGGAGGCATCCGGAACCTTTGATGACGGGTACGGCTGGACTGTAAGCATTGAGGCTTACGAGGATTACATGGAGGGGGAAGGCGCCACCGAGGAGGATCAGGACCTGTATGAACACCTCCCCCTGAAAATGTTCCGCGTAGGGTCGGTTGTCTCCTGGATGGAAGGAGACAGGGAAAACAGGGTCGCGCTGGCCACGCTCAAGACGGTCAAAAAGCTGAAAGAAGAAAAGATGTAGCATGATGATGAATAAGGCCTTTGCATTCATGCGTCGGCATTGGAGGCGGCTGGGGGAGGGCGAAACGACGGGGGCGGGGTTTACCCTGCTCGAACTTATTCTATCCATCGCCATCCTTTCCGCGGTCCTGGTGACCATTTACGCAACCCTGAGCACGGGTTCGCGGGCCTGGGACAAGGGCGAGCGCGATATCGAAAAGGTGCAGCGGATGCGGGTGGTGATGGACCTGCTGAGCCGGGAAATCAAGGCGGCCTATCCGTACAAGGTGACGCCGACCGAGCTTGACACGCACAAGGAGTTTTATGCCTTCGACGGAAAAAAGGATTCCTTGAGCTTTGTTTCCTGTGTTCCGCTCTACGGGGGGGCCGGAAAACTGTCCTGGCTGATGCTCTGGGTGGAGGAGGGCATGGGGCTGGTGGTGGTGGAACGCGACGCCCTGCGCTCCGACATTTTCAAGGAGCGCGAAATCCTGGACAAGCATGAAATGGTGGTTCTGGACGCGAATGTCACCGGCATCCGGTTTGAATACTACCGCTCCGAGGAGGGCGATACGCTGGGGGATGCGGGCGGGGAAGGCGCCGCCTGGGAGGAAAAGTGGGATGCCGAGGAGGAAGGGTCCCTGCCCCGGGCAGTCGGCGTTGCCGTGACCTTTCTGGATGCGGCGACAGGGGAGGGCGGTGAAGAGGAAGCCTACACCCGCGAGCTGGTCATCCCGCTGATGATAAAAATTGCGGAGAAACGGGGCGGCCGGGGGTCGGCAGCCTCGGAAAGCTTGATGCAGGAGGAGATGGGCGTGGCCCCGGAAGAAGCGGCCGGCGGAAGCTTTGCCCAGAAGGAAACCGGCAGGCCGCGCAGCGGCAAGGGAAGCGACGAGGCCGGCGTCAATCGCTGGGGCGGGAGGGGAAGCCCGCCGCGCGGCATTCTGACAAACCGAAAACAACCCAAATAAACGTGACCGGCGGCATAATCCAGGAACAGCCATGCGTACCGCAGAATGCCCGCGGATGAACGATGAAAGGGGGATTGCCCTGGTGCTGGTGCTCTGGGTTTTGATGCTCCTGTTCATCATTGTGTTTGAGTTCTGTTCCACCATGCGGATCGAGGCGACCATCGCCCGGAATTTTAAGGAGGGCGAGCGATCATATTATTTTGCCCAGGCGGGCATAAACCGGGCTGTCATTGAGCTGGTGAAGGCCCAAAGCGCGGTGAAAAAATTCAAAGGCGGCAAGGATACCCTGGTGGACAAGCAACACCGCCTGGGGAAAGACCGGTACGAGGAAGAGGAGAATGAGCTGAAGGAGTGGGTGCCCCGGGAGCAGCCCTATGTGTTTCCCTTTGAAGACGGTGAGTGCGAGGTGACCATTGGAGATGAAGGGAGCAAGATCAATCTGAACTGGATTGCGACCAGGGCCCAGAGCGACCGGCAATCGCTTGCCGATATCCTCGAGCGGAGCTGCGGGCTTTATGATGAGGAGCGCGACATCATCACCGATTCCATCATTGACTGGGTGGACAAGGACCATGAGCACCGGATGAACGGCGCCGAGGATGATTATTACAAATCGCTCGATGATCCTTATGAATGCCGGGACGGTGAATTTGTCGTCGTGGAAGAGCTCCTTCTGGTCAGGGGGGTGACCAAGGACATTTATTATGGCCGCCTTCGTCCCGAGCCGGATGAGGAAACGGGCAGGACGGCGCGGCCGCGGGGCAGAAGCGCGTTTGATACAACGGTTGCGGGCGGTGCAGCCATGCCGCAGCAGACCTATCAGGGTCTCGCGGAAATTTTTACCGTTTTTTCCGCCGGCAGAGCCCTCAAGATCAACATTAATGACGCGCCCTTCGGACTGCTCATGAGCCTGCCGGCAATGACCGAAGACGCGGCGTACGACATCATCGCGATGAGGCGCGAGGAGAAATTTGAGGATGCGCGCGATCCCAGGCTGCTGGATCTGCCCATCTATGACCAGATAGCCTCCCAGATTACGATCGAGCCCACCAATTTTTACCGCATAACCGCCCGGGGAAGGCTTACCGACGGCACGGTGGCGCGGTCGATTTCGGCTGTGGTGGAGATAGATCCCCGGCAGAAAAACAACTACACCATGCTCTACTGGCAGGAAGGAGCGTAGGACGCGACTATATGGATAGCATAGGCTTGCTGCTGAATGACGACCGGCTGTTGTTGGTGCTGCTGCGAAAGGGCTTCAGAGGCGACGCCGTCCTGCACAGCTACCGGCTGGTGCCGTTGCGCGATCTCAAACCCGAGGACCGGGACGACATCATTCTTAGCAACATCGAAGGATTCATCGATCAAACCAAAAGCGACCGCGATAACCTCTTTCTGGGCATACCGGGCAACAAGGTGATCTTCAAGAGGATTGCCCTGCCCGCGCCGACCGAAGAGAACCTCAAGGAAGTGCTTGGCTATGAAATGGACCGCTACACCCCGTTCGCCCTGGAGGACGTCTACTTTGATTATAAAGTGGTGGCGCGCGACGAGGCCCACGACAGCATTCAGGTCCTGCTGATGGTGGTGAAAAAGGCGGTGGTCGATTACTACCTTACCCTGCTCCGGCGCATAAACGTGAAGACCCGGTGCGTGGAGGTGCTGACCACGGCGCTCTTTAACCTCGCGGTGCGGGAGAAGGCTGCCGAGAACGGCGGCGCGGCGCAGGGCGCTTGGCTTGCCGGGAGCGCGCGTTGGCTGCAGGCGCGGGGATGGGGCAAGGGCCCGGCGGCATACCTCGATCGCTTTCTAAAAAAAGCGGGGGAGGAAGAGGCGGCGGCCGAGGAGGAAACGACATTGCTTCTCACCGTAGAGGAAGAGTGCTGTGAACTGGGCGTGGTTCGCAACCGTTCGTTTGCCTATGCCCGCTCGTTTCCGGTGCCCCGCGCTCCGGACGGCGCGGCTGCCGCCGAGGAACTGGCGGGCCGGATCCTCGGCGCCGTGGAAACGACCAGGCTGAGCCTGGGATACGATCGCGCGGCCTCCCGGATTGTTCTGGCGGGAAGCCGGGCCGACGCCGAACTGGCGGCATGTCTCAGCGGGCAGGGAACGGGCGAGGTGCGGTTGCTCGATGCCCTGGGGATTAGCGTTCTGGCCGACGACGTGGGGGACAAGGTTCCCGGTTTGTCCCCGGCGGTGGGGCTGGCATTGAAGGGTCTGAACGGCGTCGGGCTGGACGTGAACTTCATTCCCCAGGAACTGCGACCGAAGAAAAAAAAGAACTGGAGCCTGATTGCGGGGGTTTTGCTCATCGGGCTGGTGCTTCTCGGAGTTTCCTCCTATGCCGTTTCATTTTTTGTCAAGGAGCGGTTTTATCTCGCGGAACTAAATGAGCGCATCGGCGCGCTGAAGGGGCGGGTGGCGGAGGTGGAGAAGATGAAGGAGGAGATGGCCGCCATAGAAAAGAAGATAGAAGGCGTGGAAAAAATCCGGACCGGTGAAAGCAGCAAACTGGAGCTGCTGCGGGAGCTCACGGAAACCATCCCCGATGACGTGTGGCTGACCCGCTTCTCCTATACCGATCAAAAGGGAAAACGGGAGATTGATCTTTCCGGCTTTGCCAATGCCGCGTCTGAAATCATTCCCATCCTGGAGAAGTCCAAGTACTTTGAGGACGTCAAGTTTAAATCCTCGGTGGTCAAGGACCGGAGCACGGAAAAGGAAAAGTTCAACGTGACCGCGACGGTGTCCCGGGAGCAGGAGGCCGCCCCGCCGGCGGGCGCCCCCGAAGCCGAACCGCGCAAACCAAACAATGTCAAACCGCAGAAAAGGAGCCCCCGGTGAACATTTCCAAGCGGGATAAAAAATTTTTGACCGTCGGGGCGCTGGCGCTGCTGCTCTTCCTGGTGATCAACTACGTCATCGTCCCCTTCATTGAAAGCGAGCGGGAAATCAGGGAGGGCACCGAGCAGAGGGAGGTCACGCTTGAGAATTATGAGAGGATCATAGCCGGACGGGCGGAGGTTGAAAGGCAGTTGGCCCAGGTCAAAAAGAAGCAGGCCCAGCTTCATGCAAAGCTTCTCACCGGCAGCACGCCCTCTCTGGCCGCCGCCGACATGCAGAAAATGCTGGAAAAGATCGCCGGCGCCCACGACCTGGAAATGAAAAGCGTGAAGGTTCAGGATGGGGAAAAACAGGGAGACCTGCTCACCATTCCCCTGGAGATCCGGTTGCAGACCGATCTGGGAAGGACCAGCAAGTTTTTAGCCGACATAGAAAAAAATCAGAAGTATCTCATTGTTCCGTCGCTGAAAATCAGTGTTCAAAACCAGCGCGATCCCAAGGAGGTCATCGTCACCATGGTGGTCGCCGGATTTTTTGTGAAGGAGGAAGCCCTGAAGGAAAAGAATGCGTAGGGCGGGGCCGGGGATTTTGGGACGATAATAATTCTTTTGCATTTGGGAAACTTTGTAGTATGAAGGTGCTTCGCCGGGAACGCAAGGCACCATCCCGCTTGAAAGCGACTGTGTTAACCGGCCGGTTGAAGGCGAATGCGGCAATCCCGTCGTAAGACGGGACACCGAATCATGTGCGATGGCTATTGAGCGAGTGCGGAAAAGGGGTAGGTATGAAATATTGTGCGGCTGTTCTTCTGGTACTGGGCATTTCCCTGTGCGGCCCCCTGAGAGAATCGGTATGGTCCCAGGCGGGGGCGCAGGCGCCGGCCGGCGCGGCGGTTCAAAAGGAGAACCCCGGCGGCGATGCCGTCGTCACGACAGCGGATCCCCGGGTTAAGGAGCCGGCCCGGCTGGGCGAGGCGCTGAAAGAGACGAAACAAGGCGGGCAAAAGCCGCAGCCGGCGGCAAATCCGGCAGCGACAGGGGGTGCCACCGCCCCTGCCGGGAAAAGCGATAAGGAGATCGAGGAGCTGAAGTCCCGCTTCCGCAAGCTGGTGGACAATGAAATGAAAAACTTCGGCGCCCTGGGGGAACCGCAGCCCGGTGAGGGGGAAAAGGCGGCGGGCCGGGCCCGGGAGCAGGCGGGCGTGAATGGCGCGGCGCCCGGGGCCGCGGGGGGGGCGTCCGGACCGGGCGCGACGCCGCAGGGGGCAAAGGAGGGTGTCCCGGCGGCGAAAGCCGTTTCCCCGGGAGGGGCGAAGGGAACCCCCGCTCCGGTATCTGAAAATGCGGGCGCGGCGGACGAGGAGGAGGAAGAGCCGCTGGAAGGGGGGGAAGAGGGGAAACCGCCGACGCGAGTGGAGGTTCTGCCGCCGCAGCCGCAAAAACCCGCCGAGGGAAAGCAGAAGATCGCGCTGGACTTTCAGGACGCGGAGCTGCAGGAGGTGATCACCGCCCTGGCGGAAATCGTGGGCATCAACTACATCGTCGATCCCAAAGTCAAGGGCAAGGTGAATATCCACACCAGCGGCGAGATCCCGGTGGAGGACGTGCTGCCCATTCTGGAAACGATCTTCGAGGTCAATAATGTTGCCGCGGTGAAGATGGGCGATATCTATAAAGTTATACCCATTAAAGACGCGCAGAAGCAATTCCTCCTTCCCAAGGTGGGAAGCAAGGTGACGGATCAATCTTCGCCGGATCGGATCATGCTGCAGATCGTCCCGCTTCGCTACATTTCCTCAACCGAAATGGACAAGATCATCAAGCGCTTTGTCGGCAAGGGGGGTGACAGCGTCGATTACGCGGACCGCAACACCCTGATCATCGTCGATACCGCCGACAATGTGAGAAAGCTTCTGGGCTTGATCGATTCGGTTGATGTCAGCATTTTTGACAGCATGCACGTGCAGTTTTACGAGCTCAAGGAAGCGGAGGCGGCGGATCTGGCAAAAGAGCTGGAGGAGCTCTTCTCCGCCATCGGCATCGATCCGAAGAAGAAAAAGGGCGGCGAGATTGTCAGCTTCATCCCCATTGAGCGGATGAACATCATCCTGGCGGTGAGCACCTCGCCGGATGCCTTTGACAAAATCGACGATTGGGTTCGCAGGCTGGATGGGACGAGGCAGGACATCGATGAGCAGATTTTCATCTATTTTGTGGAAAATGCCAAGGCGGTTGAGATAGCCGACATCGTCAAGGAATTATACGGTGAGGAACGCTCCGCCCGGGAAAAGAAAACCGCCACCCGCAAGAAACCATCGCGCGCCAAGGAGACGAAGACCAAAACGCCGGCAGCCACCACCAAGGCGGCGGGCGCCAAAACAACCTCCCTGACCGGATCCAAGGGCGAGGTTACCATCGTGGTTGATGAAACCAACAATGCCATC
>CAYWLT010000037.1:0-15497 GCA_964459295.1 uncultured Thermodesulfobacteriota bacterium | reverse complement strand
TCCAGGTCGACCAGATGTTGTACCATGCACCGCACCTCATCGCCGGGACGACTTCAGGTCATCGACCATTTTCTTAAAGTGGGGATCGGATTCATACAGGCGGACCATGGCGTCGAAAAAGGGGAAGGTCGCCATCAGGTGGACGGGAACATTGGGATCGGTCATATCGCCCTTTAACAGTTCCCCCTTGTCCTTGATTTCCATCAGGTCGAAGGTGTTGTCGATGGCGCCGCAGAGATCCGCGGTTTTCATCTTAATCACCACGTGGCAGTCCTCGCGAATCCCCTTCTCCAGAGAAAGTCTGCCGTCCTCCACCACCTGGGTGATCTCATCCGCGTCAAGCCTCAGGCCGACCTTGTGATCCTTGAAATCCGCCATCATCCCCCGCGCCGTTTCATCCTGGTTGGTAAACGCGGCGCCCGCCGCAAGCATCTCCATAACCGGCATGGCGCATCCCTCCTTCAAAAACAGACATGGTTCAGCAGTTCGATCATGTCATTGCCCAGCGACTCCCGCACCGGCCCCGGCAGCACTTCCTTGAAAAAATGGGCGCTCAGGGTTTTGCGCAGCGCCGCTCGTTTGACGCTGAACTCTTGCTTCTTCGCCGCATCGGCAACCGGCGCGGCCTCAGGCAGAAAGGCGAGGTAGCTTTTGAGATATTCGGTGTGCGGGGCTAGGGCGGCCAGGCGCATTCCCTCGTTATCGATGGGGACCCGCGCCGCGGTGTAAACGATTGAGGTGAGCGAGCGGATGACATCGCTTTCCTCGGGACAGATGCCGGGAAGGGCGGCAAACCGGTCCCAGAGTGGCTGCACCGACTCAATATATTTTTTGCGGTAATTCTCATCGATCAAACTGTCCACCACGGGAATGATATCCACCAGCAGGATGACCTGGTGCGGTCCCTCCTCCAGCCGCGAGAGGAAAAGGGGCAGATCGTAGGTTTCCCCGGAGATGACGGCACAGAAGGCAAAGTGCCGGTTGCCGGCATGGACAAACGAACCGATGCCTATTTTTTCCAGCTTGTCGGCGCGCCAGGCGCCGAACCCGCCCTGAGCCCGGCCCCGGGAAAACTCCCGGGCGGACGCAAGGCTTGTGCCCTGCCACTCCCGGATGGGGTCGGGCCGCAGCGGATCAATCAATTCCTTCATCCTCTCCAGATAGGGTGTCCATTGCATATCTGCATCCATCGTCTCAACCTCCCTTAAAAGACCAGGCTTACGAAAAGACGGTGCCTGCCCTCGCCGAAAATCTTTTTTAACACCTCTCCTCCCGGGTCGAGATCGCGGTAATACTGCTGGAGTTTCTTCTTGCGGCGCAGCACCTCCCGGCGGTAGTCCTCATCGCGCATGGGCTCCGCCCGCTTGAGCAGCTCCAGCCACACCCGGGCATAGGCGACCACCGCCTCCATCAGCTTTGCCCGGTCCTCCTTTTCCTCCACCCGCCCGTCCAGACTGAAGGGGGAGAGTGATTCGCGCGCCCAGGGCCAGGGCCCGTAACGTCGCTGCACCAGGCAGCGCCCCTCGCTGGTAAACCCCGCAATGGTGCGGTACTTCCGCCACAGCGGCGCCAGATCCCGGTAGTACTTCTGCCGGTATTCCTCATGCCGCCCCATGTCCACCACCGGCATCAAATCCACGGTCACCCCCACCCGCGGCGCCGTTTCGTCAAACTCGCAGGCGTAAATGGGAAGATCGTACGCATCGCTTGCGGTCATGTTGAGGGCGCAGTACCTGGCCCGTCCCATGTAATGCAGCTCACCGACAGTGATCTTCTCAACCCGGTCGCTTCCCCTGAGGATGTACGGCTTGTAGAACCCGGTGGCCATGGGCGCCTTGAACTCCCAGGCGGGCCGGGTATCCATGCCTTCGTAGGTTTCAAGCGGCACCAGGTCCAGGCCTTCAAAAAGCTTGTAGTCCTCCACGATCACCCTGGCGAATGCCGTCATGTCATTCCATGCCACCTTGGCCATAGCTCAACGCCTCTTGTTTCATGCTTGATCATTGGGTGCCCGGCGCGGCCTGCTCGCTCAGGAAATCGCACCATACCGAACCAGGTCAGTCGGCGGCAGATGGGGGACACCCCGCTGGAGCAAATTTTTTCCTGCCATCCAACATAGCCCTTCCCTATCGACAAGGATTATGCTATGCTCGGTTCCTTATCACCCGGTTCGGGCCCTGTCAATCGACAAATACAATTCCACGTCTACAAATAGAAAATATTCCAGTAAATCGACAAGATGATTACCATCGTTTTTTTTGCGGCGCTTCTTAAAAATGCAAACGCCCGGAGCGGAAGCGGCATGCTCATCATCCTTCTCGCCCTCAGCGCAACGTGTGCCGCGGCCTCGGAAACCGCGTTCGCGCCGCCGGCCCTCCGCAAGGCGGCGGACGCAACTGCATCGCACAGCCAGCGCGATACTCAGGATGACGGGCTCCTGCTCTTCGATGCAAACACCGCCACAGACCGGCTGCGGCAGCATCTGAGCGGCCTGCTGGTCAAGAACGGCGGCGCGGGAGACAGTCCGCGACAGGCACCCACGCCTGACGCCGGCGCTGCGGCCGACCATGCCGGCGCCGGAGAATCAGCGGCCCCGCACGAATGGCAGACGTTTTTACCGATTTTAGGCGAGAAGGCGGAAGCGAATGGAAATACCCTTCACCGCGCCTTCGGGCTGATGCCGGGTTTTTATCACGGAAGACGGCACATCGGCGTTTCGGATGCCCTGGTTACCATCAAGCGCATGACCATTGCGGCCGACCGGCTGACCGATATAAAGGTGAAGAGCCGGGAACTGAACTGGTCCCTGCGGCTGGATGCGTGGCTCTTCCCCTTTCTCAACATCTACGGACTGATCGGCTACACCCGCGAGGACGCATACGCCGGAGTTGCACTGACGCCGCTCAATCGATTGCGCGCCATGTTCGGCAAAAGGCCTGCGGACCTCATCGACCTCCACATGAAGCTGACCGGCGCCACCTACGGGGCGGGATTCACCGTCGTCGGCGGATATAAAAATTTCTTTGCCACCTACGATTCAAATTATACCATCAGCGCGCTGCGCGGCGATCTGCCGTTTGACAATATCCTGAGCCCGGATGTAAAGGCGCTGCTCAACTCCCTCCGGGTTGGATGGAGATCACGGATTGCCGGTTATAATCTGGCGAGCTGGCTGGGCACAACCCACTGGGATACCACCAACACCATCAAGGGGACGCCCAGCGTACCGGTCATCGGTAAAATAAGGTTTCGCTTGCGGGAGAAAACCAAAAGTCCCTGGAGTGCCCACATCGGGACCAATGTTGAAATGTCGGAATCGGTGCAGCTGGTGCTGGATATGGGATCAAATTTTTCCGGTCTCTTCTCCATCACCCCCACCTTCATGTACCGGTTTTAAGGGGGGCCACCCATGCATGGACGGAGAAACGGCAGCGTAATCCGCGTCTGTTCACACAGCAGAATAGGGGACGTAGGTGAAAAGTGGAAACACTCTCTGTTATGCTCTCCCCCCAATATCCCCCACCGCCCTGTTAGTTTTCACAGACGCGCCAGCGCCGCTTCTGCGATATGACGGATCAAGGCGCAGGAGCCATGCGCCCCTACATGGAGGGCACTCTTAAGCATGCCGTTGTTTCGTTGCGGCCACGACGGAGCATGGCCCTCCATTCCGGAATAAAATGTCAAAGGCCAAATGTCAAAACCCAAAGTTCAAATGAATTTCAAAGCCCAATTGACAAAGCAGGGATTGCTTCGTTCGTCTCCGACGGGACTCCTCGCAATGACGGACTGCAGGTGGGGTTCAATCTATTTCGCGGCTAAAAGCCGCTCCTACTCAAGACAAAGAAAAAGCACATAGATGAGTGTGGAAAGAAGATTTACAAGTTCAAATAATTAGGATATGATTACTCATGCCACAATACAAATATACTGCATACTTTGAAAATGAGGTCTTGAGAAAGCGCCCTTACTTAAAAAAGGAATGGTGTATCCTGGTTATTGAAAATCCAATTAAAGTTGAACGACAGGCATATAATCGATATCGATTCTGGGGAAGAATTGATGAATTGGACGGTAGAATTTTAAGAGTTATAACGCTTGATGATAAAAAGACTATCCATAACGCCTTCCCTGACAGGAGGTTCGAACCATGAAATTGAATTACTATCCCGAAACCGATTCGCTTTATATTGATCTATCGTCAAAACCCAGCAAGGAAAGCATTGAAATTTCCGAAGGCGTTGTCATTGATTACGATGATGCGGGTAATATCACAGGAATCGATATTGATAATGCCAGCCGTAAAATTAACCTCAATGAAGTCATTTTAAACAAAATTCCCGCCCAACTACAGGCAACAACGGCTTGACGATTACATTCTGGCTGAGGCCGCTCCTGTCTTGTCAATGTCAAATGTCAAAACCCAAAGTTCAAATGAATGACAAAGCGGAGATTGCGCGTTCGTCCCCGACGGGACTCCTCGCAATGACGGGGGATGGTGTGTGACGAAGGGAGGGCGCACGACCGTGCGCCCCTACGGATGGACGTTCACGGGACTTGGGGTCAAACCCTTGACATTGGGCAAATCATCTTACAGTGCGGCACCATGCGTCCGCGGCTGAAGCCTAAGCTGCCCCAGGTCATCGGATATCTTTCTAAACAGGTCTCGCGTGTCCCATGGGAACGTACACAAAAAAAGGCCGGGGATTGATTCCCGGCCTTTGGTGTACCGCACGTTGATCAATGATTACGCATCCTTGTCCCTCAGGCTGCTTTCAAGGGTGCTGCCGCGCACGCTCTTGATTTTCGCGTAAGTGGCGGGACGTTCCCGCTCGATTCTCTGCGGGTCGCGCAGTATGGCGTCCCATATCATCCGCGATGACTTGTACTGGCTGAAGCTTCCGTCCAGGAGAAGGTCTTCGCAGAGACCAAACAGATAGTCAATCTCATCGTCGGTATAGGTGGGCACAAAGGCATACCCCTGCTGCACCTGCATCATTCCCTTGTCATTGAACTCAAACGATTTCATCCACCAGTCCGCATATTCCTGGAATCCGTTTTCCCCCTTCAACTCCCGGGCAACCGCCTCCGCCGCCTTGTAACCGCAGCTTAATGCCCCCTGCGCCTGCACCTCAACGAACGCGGCCGAATCTCCTATAATTATGGTATTGCCTTTATAGGGCCGGGAAATGGGGGTAAAGGCCTTGACCGAGCAGCAGTATCGCTCTTCAAGCTTGGCGTTGGCAAACCGGTCGGCGATGGGACTGTTCTTGGTGAAGCGGTCGAACGCCTCCACCGGCAGGTCCCGCGGGCTGCCGAGGTTGATGACATCCGCCCAGTCCTCAAAATGGCCGGCCGGGCCGGTGCCGATGATGGGAGCAAGATTGGAACCGTAGCATCTGCCGTACCAGAGCACCCATTCCTCAGGGTTATAGCGCTTTACCCCGGACATGTAGCTGGCCATGCACAGGGCAAACCCCATGTATCCGCGATTGGCATTGAATCCCATCGCCTGGCCGAGGCGGGTGTTGCAGCCGTCCGCGATGATCAGCTTACTCGCCTTGATCTTCTCCTTCTTTCCCTTACTCACGCATTTGATCTCGACCCCCTGGGCGCTGTCAATCGCGTCGTAACCGCTGGTTTCATTTTTGAAGGTAACCCCCAGCGCCAGGGTCTCCTCGAGCAGGCCCTGCAGCATAAAACCCTTATCGTACTTGTAGGCATAGGGCCGCCGGTCCGGCCAGGCAAAATGGATGGCCCGGCCCTTGGGCGAGTAGTACCACTTGTCGATGCAGGGAAACAAAGCGCCTTTGTAGTCCACCACCCATCCATTTACGGTCGAGGTTATGGTGCCTTTCTTGGGATCCACCAGCACCGTGTCCCCATTATAGCCCTCATCGAGTATCAGGTGCTCGCTGCAGTAGCGGGTAATCTTGGAGATGTCTTTGCGCTTCTCGATGAGAACGGTTGTAAGCCCCTTCTTGGCCGCCCACTTGGCAGCATGCACACCTCCCGGACCGGCGCCGACAATGGCAAGATCATAAACCGTCATTACTTCCTCCTTATAGTCTTACGCACCTGCTTCTGAAAGTTTCGCTCGGTTGTAACGTTCGGAATTCGAATATGGAAACTCGAAATTACGTGATGATCTGTGATCTGCGTTTAAAATTCTTTCATCCCAGATCGCATATCCCATATCTCAGGGATTTCGCACCTCGAATTTGTCAAACGCCTTTTTCAGGCCTCAACTACAGCGGGCCTGATGTTACCTGGTGGTCGCCTAGCTGATCGCCTGCATGGGACATATAAGTTCACAGCTGTGACAGGCCGTGCAGTTTTGCGGATAGAGCTGGGCCTTTTTGTCATAACCGCCCTTATCCTCTAGCTCCAGCGCGCCACAGGGGCAGTTTTCCATACAGCCGCCGCAGCCCAGGCACTTGTCCTGGTCAACCACCGGATACTCCCGGCACGAGGGGCAGATGTCAAAAAATTCGATGGGCAGATTCTTTTCGCGCTTCACCTTTTCCAGGTGCGGCTCCGGCGCGTATGGATTGCCGCACTTCTTGCACGCCTTCAGCTTATGCTCAACCTTCCAGTTGAGGATTTCCCGCTGGGGGCCGGTCTGCTCGCAGCCGCCGGGGGTGCAGAACGAAGTGGCAAACAGGTCATTTTTCTTGATGATGCCGGTCGGGCAGATAAAGGCGCACGAACCGCAGGCGATGCAGTCATCGGCGGTCTCGCCGAAGGGAGAATCCACCATCTTGACCGGGCCGCGCCCCGCGAAGTTGATGGCGCCTGCCTTGACCACCTCGTTGCAGGCGCGGACGCACAGGCCGCAGAGAATGCAGTATTCGTTATCCTTGCCCATCTGCCGGGCGCTCGCGGTAATCCCATGCTCCGCGGCCAGCTCCCGCACGATGCTCACGTTGGGGCAGCGGGCCAGGTGAAGCTCGAGCACCATCTTGCGCGCCTCATGAATACGGGGGGTATGGGTTTTCACCTCCAGCCGGTCGCTTACCGGGTAGGTGCATGAGGTGTCCACCGTCGTCTTCCCGTTTTTCTCTATTTCAACCACGCAGAGGCGGCAGGCGCCATAGGGCTTGAGCGCATCATTGTAACAGAGCGTGGGGATCTCAATATGATTGGCGCGCGCTGCCTCAAGGATGGTCATCCCCTCCTCAGCTTTTATCTTCCTGCCATTAATCTTTAAGCTCACCATAAACATTGTCCTCTCTCGTAATGCTCAGCTGGTTGTATGCTTCGCCTTGGTCTTGAGCGGTTTGCCCTGGATTACCCCGGGGAAATGGTTGAGCACCGACATAAAGGGGACCGCGGCGGTCTTTCCCAGGGCGCATGCGCTGGTGTCGGACATGGCGGATGCCAGGCGCTTGACCAGATCGACATGCTCGCCGGTTCCCTGCCCCTCCATGATATCTCGTATAATATCCTGCAGCCGCTTGGTGCCTTCCCGGCAGCTGCTGCATTTCCCGCAGGTCTCGTCGGCAAAAAAGTCGGTGAAAAACCTGGTCATTTCCAGAAGGTCGGTGTCCTCGTCCATCACCACCAGCCCGCCTGAACCGAGCAGGCTTCCTTCCTTGGCAAGACGGTCATAATCGAGCTTTAGTTTCAGCAGTTTTGCCGGCAGGATGCCCCCGGAAGGGCCTCCCGCTTGAAAAGCCTTTATCTTCTTGCCGTTGGCAGCGCCGCCGCCGAAGGTGTCAATGATTTCCCCAATCTCCATTCCCAGCGGCACTTCCACCCAGCAGCTGCGCGCCACATGGCCGGAAAGGGCCACGATTTTTGTCCCGGTGCTTCCCGGGGTCCCGATGCCCGCGTACCATGTTCCGCCCTTGGCGATAATCACCGGCAGCGTTGCCAGGGTCTCAATATTGTTGACCGCGGTGGGCTTGCCGAAAAGACCGCTTTCTGCGGGATAGGGGGGCCGCGGCCGCGGTTCGCCGAATGAACCCTCCAGCGCGTTGAGCAGCGCGGTTTCCTCGCCGCACACGTACGCGCCTCCTCCCCGCTTCATGCGCAGGGAGAAGGAAAACCCCGACCCCGCTATATTGCTTCCGATCAGCCCCATCTCTTCCGCCTGTGCGATGGCGCCGGCAAGGCGTTCGCAGGCGACCTGGTAGCGGTCATTTAGATAAACATAGCCCTCGGCGGCCCCCACCGCATAGCCGGCGATAATCATCCCCTCGATCAGCGCATGGGGATCGGATTCCAGAAAACTCCGGTGCATGGCGATTTCGGGGTCGCCTTCACTGCCGTTGGCGACGATATACTTAACCTCCCCTGCCGCCCGGCGGCAAGCCTGCAGTTTGAGTCCCGTCGGAAATCCCGCACCTCCCCGCCCGCGCAACTTGGAATCAGTTATCTCCTTGACCACCTCGTCCGGGCTCATGGAGGTGACGGCCTTCAGCATCGCCCGGTAGCCGCCCAGCGCGCAATATTCCTCAACTTGCCCCGGGCTGATGGTTCCGGCGTTTTTGCTGATGAGCTTCATCTGCTTTTTGAAAAAGTCGAGCTTTCCGCATTCCTTCAGGCCCGCCGCGTCCTTGGGCACTTTCGCCCCGGCATACGTGATCGATGCGCCGCCGGCCGCCGGGGTCAACCGGTCCATTTTCATCAGCGCCAGGTCCTTCACCACCCCGCCCTTTACCGCCGAGGCGACCAGGTCGGCAATCCGGTCGATGCCCACCCGGCCATAGGTAATGCGCGGCTTCCCCGGGCAGATCACCTCGACTATGGGCTCGGCGTAACAAAGGCCGTTGCATCCCACCTCCACCAGGTCAGCCTTGGCCTTCTGTTTCTTGATCTCATGTTTCAGGGCTTCAAATACCTTGCCTGCGCCCTTGGCCAGTCCACAGGTCGCCATGCCCACGGTGATCCGGGCGCGCGCCGGCACCAGCAGGCTTATCCCCTTCTTTTGCATCGCATCCAGCTCAAGCGGTTTATCCTTTTTCATAAACTCCCCTTTATTATTCACCTGACATTTCTGAAATCTTGGCCCGGGCGACGTCGCCGCTGTACAGTTCCCCGTTTACCACCACCGCTGGCGAGAGGTCGCAGCAGCCGAGGCAGCGCACCTTCTCCAGGGTGATATCTCCGTCCGGCGCGGATGCCCTCGCTTCGAGCTTGTGCAGCATCACACCGCTGCCCTTGAGGTGGCATCCGGTTCCGTCGCAGGCGCTGACCGCGTATTTCTTCGGCGGGGCGGTGGGAAACGCCTGGAATGAGGTGACCAGGCGGTAGAGGGTGCTCATAAAGACATTTTTTTCCCGGCTCACCACCCGCAGCGCCTCTTCCGGCACGTAGCCGAACCTGTCCCGCAGGGCGTGGAGGATAGCGGGCACTGATTCCTGTCCTCCGGAAATCGACGCCACGAGGTCTTCCACGACGCTTATGTCAACTCCCCCCATGGTGGCAAATCCCTTGAGGATGCTGGACTTGAACGGCTCGGGCACAATTTCATTGACCATCTCGGTCACGTGGGATTCCTGGTAGGCGCCGCCCTTTGCCTTCTGTCCCAGCACGTCCATCAGCTTAACCCGGAACACCTCCTGCAATGAGTCCGGCACCTCCTTCATTATCAGCTCAAACATGGCCCTGCTACAACCCGTCCATGCGCCCTGACCCGCGGGCGGGGAAGCGGCTGCGGGAGATGTGGATTGGTCTTGTGCGCACTTCTTTCCGCGTGGCTTCTTGCTTTCAGACATTGTGTGCTCCTTTCAAGCATGCCCGCCAAGGGGCATAAAAATCTTATACAACCGCGTCAAGGTAGTGCTGGACCCGGGCTTCCAGATTCCTGTAGGCGCCGTCCACCGATGCCTGGGCCCCGGCGATGTCCTGCTCGGTCAGCTTTTCAAAACGCTGCTGACTCCTGAGGTAGTCGGACACCGGCCGCGGCTTCCCGGTTTTTACCGACAGGCTGTACGCACCCGCGCCAACTTCATACAGGGGAAAGGCCCTGCTTTCCACCGCGAAGCGCCCCAGTTTCACCGTGAAATCCGCGTCGAATCGCCAGCCCGGAGGACAGGGGCAGAGCACGTGAACATAGGCGTCGGCGGAGATCTTCATCGCCTGATTCATCTTATCGTACAGGTCAAAGGGATAACTGGGACAGGCGGTGGCCACATAGCTGAACCCCTGTGAAACGGCGAGCTGGATCATGGGCTTCTCCAGCGCGTCGGAGAGCGAACCGCCCGCCTCGTTGTCGAAACATATCAGGAGCTTTCCCGCGGATTTCGGAACCGACAAAAAACTGACTGCGGTCCTGCCCGCTCCGAAGAGACCGGATCCCGCGTCAGCGGGCAAGCCGTCTTCCGGAGATACCCAGGACGCCTTTTCAATGGCGGTGCCCAGCGATTTGTAGGTCTGGCGGACCGCCAGCGCCAGTCCGCATCCGGGACATGCCTGGTTCTTTTCGGGCACGAAGTATTCCTTGCACGGCAGGAAATTGGGAACATAGAGAGTGTACTTGTCCATTACTCTTCCTCCTTGAACATGCTGATGGCCCCGAACCAGCACTCCCGGTGGCATATGCCGCAACCCTTGCACTTGTCGGTATCGGCTTCAAAAAAGCCCTCCTGATTGCGGAACACCGCGCCATCGGGACAATAGACAAAGCAGAGTCCGCAGCGGATGCACTTGTCCCGGTCCCATTCCGGCGTCCATTCCCTCGCATCGCCCGGTCGGAACCTCAACCCCTTGTCCTGATCGAGCAGCGAGCAGCTGATCATCTTTTTTTGAAATCCAGCGGTTGATTCCAAAATCATATCTCCTTTTTCAAAAGTTATTCCGCATTTGCATGGCCCACGGGCATGCCTGCCGGTTCCGCCGTCCTACACCTGGGTCGGCGCTTTGACCGGGCAGACGTTCACGCAGGTCAGGCATTCCAGGCAGAGCTGTACGTCCACAAATGCACGGTCCTTAACAAAACAGATGGCCGTCCGGGGGCAGAGATCGACACACCCGCCGCACCCAACACATTTCTCCCTGTCAACTCGAATCACCCTGCATCTCCTTTTTTTGCGCCGCCCCCGATTTTTTTCATGCCGCGGTGCGGCGTTCCGGTTATCCGCCCTCTCCCGGGCGGTGACAAAAACAGCGTTTGATACAATGAGAGAGAAAAAAGTGGTGGCGGTGCAGGGAGTCGAACCCCGGACACTGCGGATATGAGCCGCATGCTCTGACCACCTGAGCTACACCGCCATTAGAACAATAAAAATGCCAAATGCTAAAATCCAAATGTCAAGGCCAAAGTTCCAATATAAATCCTGCCGTTTGCCATTTAAGCGTTGAACTTTATTTGGCATTCGGGATTTGAACTTTGTCAGTCCCCACAGGCTTCGCCGCATCTTCAAGCTCATCTAATGACTTCTCATACACCGGATTCTCGGGAGGAGTCTTGATGTCTCCCTTCCTTTTGAACAGGAGCTGTTTTAATCCACCCTCCCCCTGCTCCGGTTTATCAACCGCTTCTTCGGTTGCACCGGCGGCTTCCTCCGGCACCGGGGGCGTCTCCCCGGCCTTCATACCGCCGGAATGGTCAACCGGCAACACAGGCGTTGCCGCCTGATCACGCTCCATCAGGAAATCAGGACCGACCCGGCCGGATGCGGGCGCCTCCCTGCTCCCCGAGCGCTCCTCCGAGGCGCGCTGCCCGGCGGACGGAATATCCCCCTCCGGGGTCAGCACGCCGTCCTCAATCGCACCCCGCACCTCCTGTGCGATCAGCTGCATGCGGGGTATAACCTCATTCATACCCAGGGTCTGTGAAAAAACCGGTAAGGGGGCGCCGCCTCCCGATACGGACAGCATGTTGATCGCAATGAGCAGATCATTCCCCGTTTTTGCAACGCTGCCGAAGATCACATAATCGGCCCCGAGCGCCTTTCCCGTACCCCTCACCTTTTCCAGCGGCGGCGCATCCCGGCCTCCCCCGGCATACTGCGCCTTTACCGCAGACCGATCAATGACCGCCAGGCCGCCGCTGGCGATGCGGGACGCGATCATGTCCCGCAGCCCCTCGGCAATGTACTGTATATCTTCCTGTCCCCCGGCGGTGAAGGGAAGCAGGGCTACCCGCTGCGGCTGCTGACCGGCATGCGCCGAAGCAAACCATCCCCAAAGCACCATCCATAAGCAGAAGCCGCGGACCAGAAAGAAAGCTCGCATAAACAAAATGCACCGTGAGTTCCGGCGCAGGAAACCAGGACCGGTTTTGTTGTTTACTTTACCATGATGTTTTTTTATTATTATATCACTTTTCAATTGTCAATAAAAAACACGTACGGCACCGCCGCGCTAGAAGGACCCGAGCGGCGGATGGGGCTACCATGTCGCTTGTCTGCATAGAAACAATCCATGAAAACATGACCGCCGCAGTGGATCGGCTCCTCAGGCACGCCGGACTTCCGGACCGCCTGCGCGGTGAGTCCATCCTGCTCAAGCCCAACCTGTTTGAACCCCTTTCCCACACCACCGGCCAGACCACCAACCCGCACCTGGTGGAAGCAGTAATACAAAGCTGCTACCGGCGTGGGGCGCGCGCGGTGACCGTAGGTGAAGGACCCAGCTACTTTACCGCGGACCATGCCCTCAGGGAATGCTTTACCAGAACCGGCATGGCGGAGGTCTGCAAACACTGCAATGCGCCCTGGGTGCTGTTTGATGAACACCCCTGCCGCCTGTTCAAGGATGCGTCACCGAACCTGCCAGCTGCATTCAGCATTTCAGAGCATGCCTTCCTGCACGATAAAATCATTAACCTGCCGGTGCCCAAAACCCACTATCTCACCACCGTCTCCATCGCCATGAAAAATCTTAAGGGATTTGTGAAGCGGGAGGACAAGCCGCTTTTTCACCGGGTCGGTCTCGACGGCGCGGTGGTCGCGCTCAACACCATCATCAGGCCGTTCCTGAACCTGGTTGACTTTACCGTGCCGGCCCAACAGCAGCCATCCTTTGTCCTGGCGGGAAGGGACATCGTTGCCGTGGACAGCGTGAGCACCGCACTCATGGGGTTATCCCCCGAACAGGTCAAGACCGTGCAAATGGGATTTCAGGCGGGATTGGGCGAGATGCATCTTGGGGAAATAGATATCCGGGGCGAGGATATCAAGGGGCTCCGGATGCATTATGAGCTTCCCTCCGAGTGGCTCGGGAAGACCTTTCCCAATCTCACCATCCGGGGGGAGGACACCGCCTGCAGCGGATGCATCATTCCCCTCTTCTCTTCGCTGCGACAGCTTGCCCAGGCAAGGCGGGTGTTTCAGCATCCGCTGACGGTTGTGCTGGGCACCACCTCCGCCGCCGGGGAACACGGGGCGGTCCTCTCCATCGGCGTGTGCGCCGCCCCGGATGAGGAAACCACATGTCGGGTACACGGGTGCCCCCCGTCCAGGGAAGAGGTTGATCGGGCGCTCCTGGCGCTTACTGAACAAGGAGGATGAGACCGGCGCGGGCGGATACGAAGCGCGCGGTAATACACCATGCTCAAACGGCGGTGCACGCCGAAAGCAAGAAACGCATTGCCACCCTATAAAGCGACCGGAGGCATTCGGCACCCCGGCAATAAAAAGCTTTGCTTATCGTCACACCTGTGATAGAAACCAGCCATTTCGCGCCACGGGAGGAAGCACGCATGAAAATAATGATCACCGGCGGGGCCGGCTTTATCGGCTCCCACATTGCCGATCTGCTGATAGACCGGGGACATGACATGGTTATTGTCGATGATCTTTCCAACGGCAAGCGCGAGAATATAAATCCCCGTGCCGCCTTTTACCACATCAGCATCCTGGACCGGCGGCTGGCGGACATTTTTAAAAAAGAGAAACCGGACGCGGTGATCCACCACGCCGCCCAGATTTCGGTGCGGGATTCGGTCAAAGATCCCCTGCACGACATGGACATCAACATCAGAGGCTCGCTCCAGCTGCTTGAACATTGTAAAGACTATCCGGTCAAAAAAATTATTTTTTCATCCACCGGAGGCGCGCTCTACGGGGAGCAGGACTATTTCCCGGCGGACGAAAACCACCCCATGCGTCCTTTGAGCCCGTACGCCATTGCCAAGCTGAGCGTTGAAAAGTATCTTTTCTTTTATTATACCACCCATCGCCTCCCCTACACCGCGCTGCGATATGCCAATGTCTATGGCCCCCGCCAGGATCCGTTCGGCGAAGCCGGGGTTGTGGCCATCTTCAGCCAGAGAATGCTAAAGGGCGATTCCCCTGTCATCAACGGCGACGGCAATCAGACCAGGGATTTTGTCTACGTGGGCGATGTCGCCCGGGCCAATCTGCTGGCGTTGCAGCATGAGGTAACCGGTGAAATCAATATCGGGACCGGCGTGGAGACAACCATCAATACCATTTTCCATGAGATCAGATCATTAGTGGCGTCCGCCACCCCCGAGGTCCACGGTCCGGCCATGCCCGGCGAGCAGCTGCGTAGCGTCATCTCCTGCCAGAAGGCCCGGGCGGTGTTGGGCTGGGAGCCGACCATACCGCTTACCGAAGGGCTCAGACACACGGTTGAGTATTTTAAGCAAAGGTAAGCAAAGGCGGTAATCATCATTCTCCCGTCACCTGCAGGATCATTCCTTCCCGGTGAACCGGAATTTATCCGGTCACCGCTGAGTCGCGTCGCTTGCGCTCTCCGCTTCAAAAGACCTTCCAATCCGTTTCAGTTATACCGGTATACCGCGTAACGACAACATAGTTTTGTCGTTTAACCAAGGTATACTATTTTTTTATCCCGCGTATATTTTAGTATACGCTTCAGATGACGCGGCCCGGTACGACGGACGGCAATGCGCTGTTTCCCGTTTTCCCATCCCCTCAACTCTCCGAGCCATGGTCCGGCAAAGGATGGCAGCCCTCCTCAACCCCACCGCTTGAACCTGTAAGGCACTGAATTCCCACCCCTGTCATGCGGTTCACCCCTGGACGCGACATTCCGCATGCTTTATATGCACAGATCCGCCTCCTTCCATCAGCATGAGGGGCATCATGGTACGAAGATTGCAACTCATCGGCCAAACTGTTAAAATCGCAATCCATCACAAAGGTGGCAGATGAAAAGCATCGGCTGTTTTTTGTGTGCTTTCGTGCTCTTGATCTTCCGGAGCTCCCCAGGGTTCAGTGCTCATTTGGATCTGTCCTGGAACCCAAACGAGGAAGCAGACCTGGCAGGTTACCGGATCTATTTCGGAACTTCTCCAGGTAATTATGGCAGTCCCATCGATGTGGGAAATGTCACCACATATCGGCTCATCGATTTAAGCGATGGGGTCAGGTACTACGTGGCGCTTTCGGCCTATGATACTGCAAACAATGAAAGTACAAAATCGGCAGAAGTAAGCGGCATACCACCCCCAACCACCACCACGACGCCGCTACTACCCGAGGCATAGCCCATGAACTAGAATCCTACCCTGACCCTGCCCGAAACATCTGCAATGAAGTAATAGCCTGAATCATTGGTGG